>JAKFWI010000072.1 GCA_021731965.1 Hyphomonadaceae bacterium
CCAGCCCTGGATTAACCGGCCGCTGGCTGGTTTCCAGCGCCCGGTTCATCCAGGGATGGACGATGGCCTCGTCATCCTTGATGCCCAGGCCGCGCATGATGGCGTCGAGACGTTCCGCCGCGAAGATGCGCAGCAAATCATCCTCTAGGCAGATGTAGAATTTCGATTTGCCCGGATCGCCCTGGCGCCCGGTGCGGCCGCGCAATTGGTTATCGATCCGGCGGCTTTCGTGGCGCTCCGTCCCCAACACATACAGCCCGCCCGATTCCAACGCGCGGCGCTTTTTATCGGCCACTTCGGCCTCGATCAGCTTTTTCAGCGCCTCGAGTTCCTCGGGGGTTTCATCCCCCTGGATCGAGGCCTTGACCAACATGTCCACATTACCGCCGAGTTGGATATCGGTGCCGCGGCCGGCCATATTGGTGGCGATCGTGACGGCTCCGGGCACGCCGGCTTGCGAAACGATTTCGGCTTCCTGCTCGTGGTAGCGGGCGTTCAACACTTGGTGGGGGATGCCTCGATCCAGCAGCATCGTCGATAACCGCTCGGATTTGTCGATCGAAACCGTGCCCACCAAGACCGGCTGGCCCTTGCGGTAGGTTTCTTCGATATCGGCGATGATGGCTTTGTATTTTTCTTTGGATGTCCGGTAGACCTCGTCATCAATATCGGTGCGCTGCACTTGCCGATTGGTCGGCACGACAATGGTATCGAGCTTATAGATTTCCTGGAACTCGCTGGCCTCGGTGGCGGCCGTCCCGGTCATGCCGCCCAATTTGTCATAGAGACGGAAATAATTCTGGAAGGTGATGGAGGCCAGCGTCTGGTTTTCCGGCTGGATGGCCGCGTTTTCCTTGGCCTCGATGGCCTGGTGCAAGCCCTCCGAGAGCCGCCGGCCCTGCATCATGCGCCCGGTGAATTCGTCGATCAGGATGACCTCTTCATCCTTGATGATGTAATCTTTATCGCGGTGAAAGAGTTTGTGGGCCCGTAGCGCCTGGTTGCAATGGTGCACCACGGTGACGTTGGAGGGATCATACAATGCCCCCTCCATGACG
Organism: Hyphomonadaceae bacterium; assembly: GCA_021731965.1. Classification (GTDB taxonomy): domain Bacteria; phylum Pseudomonadota; class Alphaproteobacteria; order Caulobacterales; family Aquidulcibacteraceae. The sequence goes on from JAKFWI010000072.1 coordinate 1,059, forward strand.
CCGGCCGCATTGAGCAATTCCTCGATATGTTCGCTGCCGCGCTCGGTGAAGGTAACTTGGCGCTGCTTTTCGTCATGCTCGAAATCTTCTGGTTCGAGCAAGTCGATCAGACGATCGACTTGGCGGTAGAAATCGGAGCGATCCTCCGTCGGGCCCGAGATGATCAAAGGCGTGCGCGCTTCATCGATCAAAATGGAATCCACTTCATCGACGATGGCAAAGCGGTGGCCGCGCTGCACCATTTCATTGAGCGCATACTTCATGTTATCGCGCAGATAATCGAAGCCAAACTCGTTATTGGTGCCGTAGGTTACGTCGCAGGCGTAAGACTGGCGCCGCTCATTATCATACAAGCCATGCACAATGGTGCCCACCGTAAGGCCCAAAAAGCGATAGACCTGCCCCATCCATTCCGCGTCGCGCTTGGCCAGATAATCATTCACGGTAATGACATGGACGCCGCGGCCTTCCAACGCGTTGAGATAAACCGGCAAGGTGGCGACCAAAGTCTTGCCTTCGCCGGTGCGCATTTCCGCGATGCGGCCATTATGCAAAACGATGCCGCCCATCATCTGCACATCGAAATGGCGCATGCGCAGCACGCGTTTGGCCGCCTCGCGCACGGTCGCGAAGGCCTCGGGCAACAATTCATCGAGCTTTTGACCGCGCGCGAGCTTTTGGCGATATTCGCCGGTCTTGTTGGTCAGCGCCTCATCGGAAAGCGCCTCGAAATTATGCTCCAACGCATTGATCCGCGCGACCGTGCCGCGGAAATTTCGCATTTTGCGATCGTTAACAGAACCAAACAATTTGCGGGCAATGGTCAGCATGGCGCGAGGCTACCGATTGATCGCGCCCTAACGGGTCGCTGAAAGGAATACATAAAGGTGTGGAGCTTGGAGCGCCCGCATGAACAAAGCTCTCGACTCGCGCACATTCGAGACTTAAGGAGCGCCCCATGCGGTGTCAATGACGGGCCGCTTTGCTCCCCACACCTTCGCGTAAAGGAATGCCCATGCGCCCCATTTCGCGTCTCGAGCGATTGCAGCGCGTGGCGGCTGGTGGGATCTGGCTGGCCGTGCTGGCGCTGGGCAGTTGCGGGCCGCCCGCCGCAAAGCTGGAGGATAGCACGCGCGGCGTGGGCATGGACGATTCGCAGGTGGTGGCGCGCGTCAACGGCCGGCCCGTTTATGACGAGGACGTGCTGGTCGAGGCGGTTGGGCGCGGCGTGATCCGGGAGGGCGAAGAGCTTGATCAAAAAAGCGACATCTATTTTCAACTTCTGCAGGATCTGATCGATACCAAATTGCTGGCCCTGGAGGCGGAAACGCGCCGGCTTGATCGCACCATCGACGCGCGCCGCCGCCTCGATATCGCCCGTGAGCGCATCCTGGCCAGTGTCCTGAACGAGGATGTCGCCACCAAGGCGATCAAGGAAAGCGCCATTCAGCGTATGTACCGCCAACAAATCGAGCTCCTGGGCCAAGGGCGGGAAATCCGCGCGCGCCGTATCGTGCTGCCCAGTGAAGACGCTGCCTTGGCGGCCAAAAGAAGGCTGGAAACGGGCGAATCTTTCGAAGCTTTGGCCTATGAGATCTCGATCGATCGCGTCACCGCGGCCGATGGCGGTGATCTTGGATTTTTTCTGCTGGAAAGCATGCCCGATCCCCTCCGCACCACCCTGCAGGACGCGCGTGTCAAGCAAGTGCTCGGGCCCGTCAAAACCGACGAAGGCTGGCAAATCCTGCGCATCGAGGAGCGGCGCGAAACCTCACCGCCCAGCTTGGATCTGCTGCGCCCCAAAATCGTTGAATGGCTGATGTTCGATGAGCAGCGCCAACTCGTGGAGAAATTACGCCGTTCTGCGCGCATCGAGGAATTGATCGAATCGGCGCCCAGCGTCGGCGCGCCTGGGGCAGCGGCCCCAGAACCAAGCGCAGCGCCCCCCAGCCCCGCCCAAGCCGCGCCGGGCGCGGCTCCCGAGGGGGCACCCTCAACGTCGGTGCCAGAGCAAGTGGCCCGCCCAGTTGAGCGCGAAACCTGATGGCGCTTAGCCGTTCGCCCCTAGCACCCGTGAATTTTCCTGATCTGCCCGCCGTTCGCGGCGTGCTGTGCGCTACCGCCCGCCTGGGGCTGTACGCGCAGCCGCGCGAGGATTTGTTGGTGTTCAGCCTTCCTCCGGGCTGCACGGTCGGCGGGGCGTTGACCAGCTCGGCCACCCGCTCCGCCGATGTGGAATGGTGCCGCTCTGCGCTGGCGCACGGCCGGGCGCGGGCTTTGGTCTGCAATGCCGGCAATTCCAACGCCTTCACCGGCCCGGCTGGCGTCGCCAAAAATGCCTCGACGGTCGCGGCCGTCACGGCGGCATTGGGCTGCGCGGCCCATGAGGTCTATCTGTGCGCCACCGGCGTGATCGGCCAGCCTTTGGCCCCGCGCCGCGTCGCGGATGCATTGATGCCTTTGTGGCCGCAGCTCGGCCCGCCCGATTGGCAGCGCGCCGCCAGGGCCTTTTCCACCACCGATACCTTCCCCAAGGGGGCCGGCGCGATCAGTGAGATCGGCGGCGCAGACGTGCGCATTGCGGGTGTCGCCAAGGGCTCGGGCATGATCCAGCCGAACATGGCCACCATGCTGGCCTTCGTGTTCACGGACGCCGCGCTCTCACCGGCGGTGGTTCAGGGCCTGGTCAGCCGCCATGTCTGCGCGACCTTCAACAGCATCACGGTGGATGGTGATACCTCCACCTCCGACACGCTGCTGCTGTTCGCCACCGGGGCCTCCGGTGCGCCGCTGATCGAGCGGCTCGATGATCCGCGCCTGGCCGGCTTCGAGGCGGCGCTGCACGGCGTCATGCACGATCTGGCGCTGCAGATCGTCCGCGACGGCGAAGGCGCGCAAAAACTCATTGAAATCCAGATCGAGGGGGCACAGAGCGAGGCCAGCGCCCGCCGCATCGGCTTTTCCATTGCCAATTCCCCCTTGGTCAAAACCGCGATTGCCGGGGGCGATGCCAATTGGGGGCGGGTAATCATGGCCGTCGGTAAAGCCGGCGAGCCGATCAATCTCGCGCGCTTGGCGGTGCGTTTTTGCGGGCATTGGACCGCCCGCGATGGCGGGGCGATCCCCTATGATAGCGCCCTGGTTGATGCCGCTTTGGCGCAAACGCGCGTTGAGGTGTTGGTCGATGTCGGGGTCGGGGACGGTCGCGCAACGGTCTGGACCTGCGATTTGACCAAAGGCTATATCGAGATCAATGGCGATTACCGCAGCTAAGCCGGCGGCTCTGGAGGGCGCGCCGCGGCGTCTGCTGCTGGTTGTCGCCGCAGCCCTGATCGATCCGCAAGGGCGCGTGCTGCTGGCCCAGCGCCCACCGGGGAAAACCCTGGCGGGGCTTTGGGAGTTTCCGGGCGGCAAGCTGGAAGCCGGCGAAAGCCCCGAGGCGGCCTTGGCGCGCGAATTGGCCGAGGAATTGGACATCATCGCCGCGCCGCAGGCGCTTGAGCCCTTGGCGTTCGCCAGCCACGCTTACCCCGATTTCCATCTGCTGATGCCGCTATTTGCGCTGCGCGCCTGGCTGGGCCAGCCCCATGCCCAAGAGGGGCAAAGGCTGGAATGGGTGGAAGGGGCCCGGCTCAAGGCCTATCCCATGCCGCCGGCGGATCTGCCGCTCATCCCCGCGCTGCAACGCGCATTGGCACATGCGGATCACGGATCCAGCTCGATATCCCAATAAAGATAATCCACCCAGCTTGCGTGCAGATAATTGGGCGGAAAGCGACGCCCCACCGCCTGCAGCATCGGCATGGATGGCCGAACGGGCTTGCGCACCAGGCGCATGTCGCAATCCTTGAGCAAACGCCCGCCTTTGCGCAGATTGCACGGCTCGCAGGCGGTGACGATGTTATCCCACGTGGTGCGCCCCCCGCGCGAACGCGGAATCAGGTGATCAAAGGTTAGATCGTTCCCAGAATTGCAATACACGCACGAAAAGCCATCGCGCAAAAACACATTGAAGCGGGTGAAGGCCGGCGGGCGATCCTGCGCCACGAATTCCCGCAGCGCGATCACACTCGGTAAGCGCATTTCTAAAGATGGGGAGCGCACGACTTGATCGTAGCTATCAACGACATCGACCCGATCGAGGAATACAGCCTTGATGACTTCCTGCCAGGGCCATAGCGATAGCGGATAATAGGATAACGGGCGAAAGTCCGCGTTGAGCACCAACGCGGGCCATCCCGAGGGCGGGGCATTATGCACCTGCACGTAAACCTCCGCGTGCAGACTTGGCCCGGATGCTTGCTAATGGATGGGGACTGAAGAGCCTTCCTCCTTCGCGGCATGGATCACACCGAGGGCGCGTTTAGCACTCCGCAATGCATTCGTCCTCTTGCTTAACGGATTCGCTGCGACAAGTTCATGACGAAACGCCATAATTTCACGATTTCGCTTGCAAAGCGCGCTTTGGAGCCAGGATTCTGGCCAAAAACTGGCCACCCAAATCCAAGCCATCGGGGCCGATACTATGGGGCACCCCATAGGAAATATGCCATTGCGCGCTCGCGCCAGCCTCTGCCAGGGCGTCGGCGGCATCAAACATGGCGGGCAATGGGATGCGATCATCGCGATCGCCGTGGATGAGCAGCACTTCCGGCGCGCAGCTGCGCTCTTCCTTCAGCCGTGCCCGGCCCACCAGTGCCCCCGAAAAGCCGATAATCCCGGCCGGCGCGATTTTGCGGCGCAGACCAACCTGCAGCGCCATCATGGTGCCCTGGCTAAAGCCAATCAGCGCCAAGCGTGCGCCATCGAGGCCATAGCGCTCCAGCTCGCGATCGAGGAAGCGATCCAGCGGCCCCGCCGCCGCGCGCGCGCCGTTTTCCATCAGCCTGGGGTCGGGCTGACCCAAAGCGAACCATTGGAAGCCGCCAAGGGCCATCGGCACCGGCTGCGGCGCGTTGGGGGCAACAAATTGCGTGCGCGGCAATAGCTTGGACCAATACGGGGCCAAGCCCAGCAGATCCGCGCCGTTCGAGCCATAACCATGCAGCAAAACCACCAGGCTGTCGGGCCGCCCACCCGCCGCGGGCGGCAAACGCGGCCCATCCACGATCAAACTCATGCCTTGCTCCTGATCTGTCTGCGCGGTGTAATGCCAAGGCGGCGCAGAAGCGAGCCAAGATGCTGGACCAAGCAAAGGCCAATGTTCAACGCCCCGAACGCTTCGTCACCCGCTTTGCGCCTTCCCCCACGGGTCTGTTGCATTTGGGCAATGCCTTTTCGGCGTTGACGGCCTTCGATGCAGCGTGCGCAGCCAAGGGGCGCTTTTTGTTGCGCATCGAGGATTTGGACGCCAGCCGCTGCCGGCCCGATTATGAGGCCGCGATCCAAAAGGATCTGACCTGGCTCGGCTTGGCTTGGGATGAAGCACCGCTGCGCCAATCGCAGCGCAGCGCGGCTTACACCGAAGCATTGCAGAGTTTGCAGAGCCGCGGTTTGCTCTATCGCTGCTTCAAGACCCGCAAGGACATGGCCGCCGCCATGACCAATGCCCCGCACGGCTTCCCGGCCCCGTTTTGGGGCGGGCCGATCCCACCCGCGCTGGAATCGGAATTGCTTTCCCAGGGCGCGCCCTTCGCCTGGCGGCTGAGCCTTGAGCGCTGCCGAGCGCTGCTGGGCCCAGCTTTTGGGGAATTGCGCTTTTTCGAAGCGGGCCAGGGGCCGAACGGGGAAACCGGGTGGATCGCGGCGCAACCGGAGAGCCAAGGCGATATCGCCTTGGCTCGCAAGGATATCGGCTTCAGCTATCATTTGGCCGCGTGCCTTGATGATGCGCAAAGCGGCGTCACGCACGTGATTCGCGGCTGCGATCTGCACGCGGCGGCGCACGTGCATCGGCTGCTCCAAGCACTGATGGGCTGGCCCGCGCCGGTTTATGTCAGCCACCGGCTGATCCTTGGCCCCGAGGGTCAGCGCCTGGCCAAGCGGGACAAAGCCGAAACCCTGCAGCATCTGCGGCAAACCGGCCTCACTCCCAATGACATCCGCGCGCGGCTGGGACTTGGGTGAAGCCAGTCCCGCACTAAGACTTTGGCGCGTCAGGGAAAGGCGCGCACCAGGGCGGTCATCCAGCGGCCCATGGCCGCGTCATGCTCCGCGGTTTCGGGGGTGCGCCCCAGGCGCACGATCACCAAATCCTTTGACGGCACCACCATGATGTATTGCCCCTCAAAGCCCTGGGCGGCATAGGCGTCGCGCGGCTCGCCCTGGATCACGGAATGATAAGGCCGCCCTTCCCCGCCGCGCGGGGTCAGCCACCAGCCTGCCCCATAGATATCCGCGTTGCGCCCCGGCCCAGGGGTTCGCGCGAACTCCACCCAGCCTTCTGGCAATAAGCGCCGGCCATCCCATACTCCGTCATGCAGATATAGCAGGCCAAATTTGGCAAAATCGCGGGCGCTAGCATAGATTAAGGCACTGCCGAAAAACAAGCCCTGGGCATCAAACTCGACTATCGCGTCCTTCATACCGATCGGGTCAAATAGCGCAGAATGCATCCAGGCCGACATGCGGTCCCGCCGATCCTCGGGGCTGACGGTCGTCGGCACAATGGTGCGCGTCAAGGCATCCGCCGTCAGCACGATGCCGCAGGAATTGTAATTCCAGAACACGCCGGGCGGATGGGCTGTGGGCAAACCGGCGCAATAGCGCGCCACATGCTTGGCCCCGGGGCCAAACAGCTTTTTGGCGGCATCGCTTTGGGTGATGCTGGGCGCGCCGATCTCCACATAACGCTGACCATCCACCATGTTCAGCCAGGTTCGCCAGGAGAGTTTTTGGCGCGGATCGCGCGCGCCCCAAAAAGGGCTGCCCATGGCCGCGCCGGGATCGAGCCGCTTTTGCAGCGCCGCCGCTCCGACCAGCGCCTGCGTGAAGGATTTGGCCATCGACCAGGAAACGTGCCGCGTCTGCGCCGTATAGCCATCCCCATAGCGCTCCGCCACCAGGCGCCCGCCTTGGATGATCACCACGGCGCGGGTTTCGCCCAACAAGCCATCGGAAGTGCCAAAGGCCTCGTCCAGCAGGGCCTGCACGGCCTGTGCCGGCGCGCCTAGCGGTGGGGCGGCCACATCCCAGGCCAAGGTGGGCCACATGGGCCCGGCTGGCCCCATCGAATTGGGTGCGACCACGGCGTCGACCGCCGGGTCGGGCTTGAGCTTGGCCGGTCTCGGCCTCGACGGGGCTGGGCTCGGGGCTGGCAGCTCTTGCGCGCTTGACGCCGGAGGGGCTGGTGCCTCGGGGATTTGCCCATAAGCCGAAGCGGTGAATGCCAAACACAACACCGCGATCCATCTGCGCGCCATAGCCAAACACCCTCCAAACGCCTTACATGGCGCTAGTAATCATAACGGGAGGCAAGGGTGGGCGGCAATTCCATGCGTTGGTTCGGGGCCATTGGTGCCAGTTTCGTGATCGCTTTGGCCTTGGGGCTGTATCTGAAGGATCAAATCGCCTTCGCGCGCATCGCCACGGCTTATGTCGCCAAGCAGACCTGCTCGTGCTTGCATGTCGGCGGGCGCAGCCTCGAAAACTGCCGCAAGGATTATCAACCGCAAGATATCGCGCAGATCGCAATCACCAGCGCCGGGCAAGACGTGCAGGCCAGCGCGCTCGGTGGGGCGATCTCTAGCACCGCGCACAATACCCCCGGCTTTGGCTGCAAGCTTTAAGCCGCGCCTCGAGCACGTGGCTTCCAATTCCTCCACAAAAAGCGGGCTAGCCCTAAAGCAGTGGCGAAGTGGGCCGGGTCATGGGTAAACGCATGAGTCCGCGCGCGAACGCCCAAAGGCCGCGCAGGCCAACCCAGACGCAAATCACCAGCACGGCATAGACGCCATAAGCCCCCAGGCCCGGAATGAGGCTAGAGGCCCCAGCCAAAACCCAGGCAACGCCGCCAAACAGCAAAGTGCGCAGCGCGAATTCATGGTGGGTGCAGGCCCAGGGCATGCCTTCGCGCCGGCGCCCCGCCGCAATGGCAATGGCCGCAATGCCCAAGGCTGTGGCCAAATATTGCGCCGGCCCACGCACGAATAAAAACATGGTAAAGGTCAGCAGCGTCAGCGCGTGCACCAGCAGCACCTGCGTGCGCGGGGCCTTCCAATCCATGCCGCGTTTTGGGCGCCGCTTTGGCCGCAGCGGCACCACATTATCCGGGCGCGCCATATTGATCACCTGCTCGCTCCTCCATGTAGGCATCGAATCGAAAACATCCAGCCGACACTCTATAGATTTAGAAGCGATGGATCGCCGCCTTGTGCAGTGATGTTGACGCTCACTGTGCGCTCTTGCGCGAAGCGCGGCAGATAATGCGGCCCCCCCGCTTTGGGCCCGGTGCCGGAAAGGCCTTGGCCGCCAAATGGCTGCACCCCCACCACGGCCCCAATGATGGAGCGATTGACGTAAACATTCCCGGCCCTAAGCGCGCTTTGCACAGCCTTGGCAAAGCTCTCCAGACGCGAATGCACCCCGCACGTCAGCCCATAGCCCTTGGCCGCGAGCGCTCCGCCCGTCACCGCCAGCTTGGCCGGATCATAGCGCACGATGTGCAGAATGGGTCCGAAAACCTCCCGCTCCAGCAAAGCCAGATCGGGCAGTTCGACGATGGCCGGCCCGAAGAACAGACCGCCAGCACATGGGCTGGGCAGTTGCGCCTGCGCCAGCACCTTGGCCTTTGTGGCCATGGCCGCCAAATGCGCGTTCAGCGCCTCCAGCGCGGTGCCATCGATAACCGGGCCGATATCGGTGCGCGCGTCGGCCGGATCGCCGATCCGCAATTGTTGCAGCGCGCCGATCAGCGTCTCGATCACCCCGTCCGCGGTATCGTCCGGCAAAAACAGCACCCGCAGCGCCGAGCAACGCTGCCCCGCCGAGCCAAAAGCCGAGAGGATGGCATCATCCACCACCTGCTCCTTCAGCGCCGTGGTGTCCACGAACATGCCGTTAAGGCCGCCGGTTTCGGCAATCAGCACCGGGATCGGCCCGTCGCGGGCCGCCAGCCCCCGGTTGATCGCCTGGGCGGTTTGGGTTGAGCCGGTAAACGCCACCCCTGCGATGCGCGGATCGGCGCACAAAGCGGCCCCGATCGCGCCGCCGCCTTGCACCAGATGCAGCGCCGCGGGCGGCAGGCCGGCTGCGTGGAACAGCCGCACCGCCTCAAACGCGATCAAGGGCGTTTGCTCGGCCGGCTTGGCCACCACGCAATTGCCCGCAGCCAAAGCGGCCGCAAGCTGGCCGGTGAAAATGGCGAGCGGGAAATTCCATGGGCTGATGCAGGCGAACACGCCTCGCCCGCTCAATTCCAGCGTATTGGTTTCACCCGCCGGGCCTGGCAAATGCACGGGCGCGGCAAATTGCCTCTCGGCCTCGGCGGCGTAATAGCGGCAAAAATCCACCGCTTCGCGCACTTCATCGACGCCGTCGGCCAGGGTCCGGCCGGCCTCGCGTGCCAGCAGCGCCACCAGGCGGTCGGTTTCGCGCTCCAGCGCATCGCCCATGGCCCGCAAGACCGCGGCGCGCTGCAACCCACCGCGGGCATTCCACGCCGGCTGCGCGGCCAAAGCGGCCCGCAGCGCGGCATCGACATCCGCGGCCTCGCTCCAGCAGATGCGGCCCACTTGGCGCGTGCGATCCGTAGGAGACAGCATCGCCTGCGCCGGTCGATCCAGCAAAGCCTGCCCATCGATGATGGCCCCGGCCAACATGGGCGCGCCGTCCAGCGCGGCCACGGCGCGGGTCAAGCGCGCGCGCTCTGCCGCCACGGAGAGATCCACGCCGAGCGAATTGCGCCGCGCCGCGCCAAACAACGCCGGTGGGGCGCAGAGGCGCGGGTGCGGGCGGGGAGCGGCTTCTAGCCGGGCGATGGGATCGGCAGCCACCTCCTCTGGCGCCACATCCTCATCGAGAAAAGAATGCACAAAAGACGTGTTGGCACCGTTTTCCAGCAAACGGCGCACCAAATACGGCAGCAAATCCTCATGCCCACCGACAGGCGCATAGATGCGCACCGGCGCGGCGAACGCACCCGTGCCATAGAGCGCCTCGCCCATGCCATGCAGCCGCTGATATTCATAACTGGCCACCCCAGCGCTATGGGCCAGCACACGCACCGCCGCAGCTGTATGGGCATTATGCGTGGCAAACTGGGCGTAGATCGCGTCGCTGGCGGCCAGCATGGCGCGCGCGCACGCAAGGTAGGAAACATCGGTGGCGGCCTTAGTGGTAAACACCGGATAATCTGGGCGGCCCTGCACCTGCGCGCGTTTGATCTCACCATCCCAATAGGCCCCTTTGACGAGGCGCGTCATGATGCGCCGGCCATGCGCGCGCCCGATGGCGGCGACGATGGCCACGCTCTGCCGGGCGCGGGTCTGGTAGGCTTGCACCGCGAGGCCGAGGCCATCCCACCCTGCCAAAGAGGGTGCACCCGCCAGTTTTTCCAACAGTTTTAGCGACAGCACCAGCCGGTCGCATTCTTCGGCATCGAGGCAAAAGCCGATCCCTGCCGCCTTGGCTTGCTCTGCCAGGGCCAACACCACGGGATAGAGTTCAGCAAAGACGCGCTCTTCCAGCCGCGCTTCGTAGCGCGGGTGCAAAGCCGAGAGCTTGACCGACAAGCCGGAGGCGGCATGCGCCCCGGCGCCCCCGGCCGCCGCGCCCACGGCGTCCAACGCGTCGGCATAGGCCCGCGCATAGCGCGCGGCGTCGGCCTCGGTGCGGGCACCCTCGCCCAACATGTCGAAGGAAAAGTTGGCGCAGGCCCCGGCACGGATCATGGCGCGCCCCCGCTTGAGCGCCGCGCCGATGGTGCGGCCCAACACGAATTGCTCCCCCAGAATGCGCATGGCCTGCATGGCTGCCGCGCGCACCACCGGCTCCCCCGCCCGCGCCGCCAAACGCGCCATGAAGCCTGGAAAATCCCCCCGCATTTCCTCGGTGGCATTGGCCAATCGCCCCGTCAGCATCAGGCCCCAGGTCGAGGCGTTGACCAGCCAATGATCGGCCTGGCCCAAATGCTCGTCCCAACGGCCGGTTTTGATCTTTTCCGCGATGAGAGCATCGGCGGTCTCGGAATCGGGCACGCGCAGGAGGGCCTCCGCCAGGCACATCAGCGCCAGGCCCTCGGCGTTGGAGAGGCCAAACTCTTCGAGAAAACTTTCCATCACGCCTTTGCGCCGTTTCAGCGCACGCGCATCACGCACCACCTGGCGGGCGAGGCCCTCGGCCTCCTGGCGCTGGGCTTGATCCAAAGGTGGATCCGCCAACATGGCCCGAAGCACGCCGGTCTCATCGCCATGCTTGGCATGATCCAGCTGCTCGAACAAAGCGGCGAAATCGGGCTTTGGCGGCATCGCGCGAAACTCCGGAGCACCGATCGGCCCCAAATCATTTGGACGTGCCACGATTTGGGCTATGGACCCCAGCAAAGCAAGTTCACATCATGGCGAAAATGCAACGGGTGATCCAGTGAGCGACAGCGCAGAGATTGAGGAAATGCCCCGGCGGGTCATGCTGGTGACCGACGCCTGGGAGCCGCAAGTCAATGGCGTGGTGCGCACGCTGCAACGCACCGTGCAGGAAATGCGCGCCATGGGCTGCGAGGTCGAGATCGTCTCCCCCGCCGATGGCTATAAAACCATTCCTTTGATCACCTATTCAGAGATCCGCTTGGCCTTGTTTGCCAAAGCCGATGTCGAGGAGCGCTTCAAGGCTTTCGCGCCGGACGCCGTGCACATCGCCACCGAGGGGCCGCTGGGTTGGGCGGCGCGGGCCATTTGTCTGGCGCACAAATTTCCCTTCACCACCAGTTACCATACGCAATATCCCGAATACATCCACGCGCGGTTTTCCTTCCTGCCTTTGTGGCTGATTTACCGCGTCATGCGCCTGTTCCATGACAAAAGCGGGCGGATCATGGTGGCCACACCGACGATGATCACCCAGTTGCAAAAGCGCGGCTTTCGCAATGTCACGCTTTGGAGCCGGGGTGTGGACACCGTAATGTTCCACCCCGATAAGCGCGATGTCGAGCACGGCGTGTTTGCCGGCATGGCGCGCCCCATCGGCGTTTATGTCGGCCGGGTGGCGATCGAAAAAAACATTGAGGCCTTTCTGGCTTTGGATATGCCGGGCACGAAAGTGATTGTCGGCGATGGGCCTGCCAAAGACAGCCTGGCCGCGAAATACCCGCAGGCGCACTTCGCGGGCGTGCGCTTTGGCGAGGATCTGGTGCGCCATTACGCCGACGCGGACATATTCGTTTTCCCCAGCCGGACAGACACCTTTGGCCTGGTCATCCTGGAGGCCTTGGCCTGCGGCACGCCGGTGGCGGCCTTCGATGCGCCGGGCCCGATCGATATCCTACCGGGATCGGGGGCTGGCGCGGCCTTACCCGATCTGCACGCCGCTTGCCTGGAGGCGCTCGCCACGGATCGCGCCGCCGCGCGCCGTCACGCAGAGAAATACTCCTGGCGCGCCTGCACCGAAGATTTCGTGCGCTTGCTCACGCCGCTGCCCAAGCCCGAGAAAAAGCGCTTTTGGCGCCGCATCCGCCTGCTCGGAATTTTGCGCCGGCGCAGGCGCCCGCCTTGGCCCGCAGCTTAGCTCTTGACGATACCGTGCCCACGCAGGCTCTCGGCGCAGGCCACGATGGCATCATCATTGCTGCGCGGGGCCCAGCCCAACACGGTTTTGGCCTTGGCATTGCTGACTGGCCGGGCCCGGCCCAGCTCAAACGCCACCGAGCGCACGGTCGGATCCATCATCGACACCAGCCGCACCATAAAATCGGGCAATTCATTGACCGGCACCTTGCGGGCCGCTGCGCCCATGCGCGCCTTGAGCGTTTTCGCCACATCGGACATCCAATAGAAATCGCACGCCCCCAAAAAGCGCTGGCCGTCGGCCTGAGGGTGCGTCATGGCGCGCACGTGCAAATCGGCGATGTCACGCACATCCACGAGGGGAAAGCCCAAGCGCGGGCACCCCGGCATGGAGCCCTCAAGCAAGCGCTGAACAATCTGCACCGAAGGTGAAAAATCCTTGCCCAAAATGGGGCCCAGCACAGCGCCAGGATTAACGGTGGCCACAGACAGCGATCCACCTTCACGCGCCAGCCATTCCCAAGCAGCACGCTCCGCGATGGTTTTGGAGCGGATATAGGGGGAGGTGTCCTTGTGGGTCGGATCGGTCCAATCCGCTTCGGTGAAGGGGGCTGTCCGCGACCGTTCCACACCATAGGTTACGGCCGCGGTCGAGGAGGTGATCACCACCCGCTTCACCCCGGCATCGCGCGCCGCCTTCAGCACCCGCAAAGTGCCGTCGCGCGCGGGGATGACCAATTCGTCATCGTTTTTTGGAAGGCTTGAGGGGATGGGCGAGGCCACGTGCAGCACGTATTCGCAGCCATCCACAGCCGCCGGCCACCCCGCATCGCTCATCAGATCAGCGCAATGAAAGCTCAGCCGATCGCCAAGCTTTTCTTCCTTGTCCAGCCAGGCGCGAACCTCCGCCTCGCGGCTCAACGAGCGAATGGTGGTGCGCACGCGCCAGCCCGCTCGCAGCAAAGCGATAATGCACCAACCGCCGATAAATCCAGAGCCCCCGCTGACGAGAACCTCTCCCTGCTGCGCCATAATCGCCTCCCTGTTCGCACTTATCGCCGCGGTGTGTGCTGCGCCAAGAGCACATTTAATGAAATTGCAGTCGATTTCGGATTCAAAAAATGCGCTGATTCAATAGCCAACAGCGCATTCGGACGGAAAACCGCAACTCCACTTTTCCTGAATGCGCTGATTCACTAACTTAGCGCGCATTCAGCCGGAAAACCGCAACTCCACTTTTCCTGAATGCGCTGATTCACTAACCAACAGCGCATTCGGACGGAAAACCGCAAGGCCACTTTTCCTGAATGCGCAGTAGGCATGACGCGCACGAGCGCGCGCCGCAAGGCCTGCCGACAGATTCCGCTCAAAGGCGATTGTGGGGGAGATTGCGGGGGAGATCGAGCGCGACACGTGCCTCGTGGATGGTGCCAGCCAAAGCCGCGCTGAGCTGGCCCGCATCGGCATCCGGCGCGCATGCTTGGCCCGCCTGCATCTGCTCCGCCCACGCAGCCCAGCGCGCCAACGCTGATTCTAGCGCAGCCAAAGCGGGCTCCAGCCCGTCTTGCATGACAGCGCCTATTTGCCCTTGCCGGAGCCAGGACCCGAGCTGGCGCCCGGCTTGCCCGACCGGAAGGCGGCATCACGATGGATGCGCTTGCCATCTAGGGGATCATCTTCCCCGGCGAACACCACGTCCAGATCCAGGGTTGAGCGCTCCCCCACGCCGGCAAAGCAGGTGGCCAGCCATTGATCCGCCGCCGCGCGGCCCCGCTCGAACAGCACCTGCAAAAACGCCTCTTCCGCGTTCAGCTTGGAAGAAGCGCCCAAAGCCGAAAGGGCCGCCTCATCGCCGATCATGTGCAGATAAACCGGCCGATAGCCGGTGCCCTCCAGCCTTCCTGCTTCCAGCAGGCTGGTGATGAAATCGATCGAACGCAATTCGCGCAGCAAAGAGGCATTGAAGGTGATTTCATTGAGGCGGCTGAAAATATCGCGCGCTTTGGTCGGTGCGCCCTTGCGGTAAAACGGATTGATCTGCACCAGCACCACATCATGCGAATTGGCGTGATCAAACAGCGGCCACAAAGGCGGATTGCCCATATAGCCGCCATCCCAATACACGCAGCCCTCGATTTCCACCGCCTGATACATATCAGGCAAACAGGCAGAGGCCATCACATGATCGGCCGTCAGCTCATGGCGGTGAAACACTTTGGCCCGCCCGGTTTCGACATTCGTCGCCGAAATGAACACCTGCAGGCCATTGCATGCGCGCACACGGTCAAAATCAACCAGGCGCTTGACCAGATCACGCAGCGGATTCAGTTGAAACGGGTTGATGTCGTAGGGGCTGGCCACGCGCGACAGCAGGTCAAACCACAGATAAGCCGGTGAGGAATCCAAGTTCCAGACGCCCCGCCACGCATCCACGGGGGAGCGCTTGATCGGGCTGCCTTTGGCGGCTTCACCAACGCCTTCCCAAAAGGCTCGCAGCGCGTGGCGCGCCTCCTCCTTGCTGCCATTGGCCAGGCCATCGGCCAGCACCACCGCATTCATGGCCCCGGCCGATGCGCCGGTCACCGCCTCTATGACCAGGCGATCATCCTCCAGCAGCCGATCGAGCACCCCCCAAGAGAAGGCCCCGTGCGAACCGCCGCCCTGCAACGCCAGATTGATTGGCTTCGCGCCTTGGTTACTAGCCATCCGGCTTGCTCCTTAAAACTTCCTGCGAAACACGGCCCATCTTGCCGGCCCTCGCGCGGCCGGTTGGGTTAGCTCTGGTGCCGCCATTACCACGGCCCTGGCCCTGCGCCCCATCAGCTTTGCGCGACCGGCTCCGCCATTGCCGCTTCAAGCCGGGCTTTCGCGCATGCGGATGGCAAGCACGCCTGCCATCAGCAAGGCCCCAGCGACGCCGGCCACGCAACCAGCCCAGCCCTGGCTTTCGAACAAGGCACCAAGGACGGCCGTGCCGACCATGCCGCCCAGAAAGTAACAGGCCAGATAGAGGCCGCTGGCCGCGGCGCGATCGTCCTTGGCGGAGCGGCTAACAAAGCCCGTGGCGGTAGCCTGCGCAAAAAAGGTGCCGCTGGCCGCCAGCACCATGCCGGCCAGCACCCAGGGCAAAGCCGGCGACAGCAGCATCGGCAGGCCAATCATGGCCGCGCCGAGGCCCAGCCACATCGCCGTGCGGGCTCCAAGGCGCTTGACCGCCCAGCCAGCCAGCGGCGTGGTGACAATCGAAGGGGCAAACACCAAAAACACCAAGCCGGCATATTGCGGCGGAACACTCAATGGCGGCTTGATCAGCACAAAGTTCACATAGGTGAACACGCCAATAAAGGCGAACAGGATACAAAAGCCAATGGCAAAGCTGATCCGCAATTGCCGGTTTTTCGCGTGCGCCAGCAAAGCCGCCAGCGGCGAGGCCCCGCTGCCTTGCAAACTGAGCAAAGGCTGGGCCCGGCTCAAGGTGGCCGCCACCAGCACGCCGCCCAACACGTTCAGCGCCGCGAAGAGATAGAAATTCCAATGCAGCCCCAAGGTTTCCACCAAGGAGGCCGACAGCAGCCGCCCAAACAGATTGCTGGCCACATTCCCCGTAACATAAGCAGCAAAGGCCCCGCCCGCCGCCGATACCGTGCAGCGCTCCCCCAAATGCGCGAGCATCAAGGTGAAGGCCGCGGACATCAGCGCCCCTTGGCACACCCGCAGAGCCGCAAAGCTGTTGAGATCGGGGGCGAAGGCCAGCAAGGTGGTGGGCAAGGCCAGAGCGATGAGGCTGAGCATCACGCCCAGGCGGCGGTTGAGATGGCGCGAAAAAATGGCCACCAAAAGACCCGCCGCCGCCATGCCCAGCGTGCTGGAATTGACCGCCACCCCCATGGCCGCGGAAGATACGCCGTAATGCGTCGCCAACGCCGGCAAGATGGCCTGCGTCGCGAAGAGATCAACCACGGTCAAAAATGCCGTCAAGCCAATGACGAACAAATTGAACGCGGCACTTAGCGAGATGGGCGGTGCCGGAGGGGCGGCCACTTCAACGGCATAGGGTGCGGTGGCCATCCATCCTCCGGATTGGTTAAACGGGATGCTTACATGCTCTCTTCGGGCTTGCCGGCTGGCGGCAAAATATCAGAGGACAGCAGCACCACTTTACCGCGGCTGTCATTGCGCCACCAATGAAAAATCTGGCCCGTCTCCGCGACCACATCGCCCTTTTTGTGCACGATCGGCACGGCGCAATTGCTGCGGAATTCCGTGATCTGACCTTCCAGCACGAAAATATTGGCGGGGCGCTCGCCATGGCCATGCCACGGAACAATGCCGCCCGGCTGGATCACCAGGCGCCGGGCCCGCAAAAGGCGCCCCTCAATGCCATAGCCCTGGCCAAGATCGATCGATGAAATCACCGTATCCACAACGCCTTTAGGGGCGCTGGGTCCTGGCTGGGTGGCCCCGTCCTTGACCGAGGCGGCAGGGCATTCGCCGGCTTGCGCTGCCGGGGCAAAAGCAAAGGCCAAAAACGCCGCGCTGGCCAGAAGGCTCCCAGAAATCCGCTTGTTACCCATGATCTGCTCCACCTGTTGCGCGGCCAACCGTCAGCCGACGGTGGGGCGTGTACGCACTCGCCAATCACGAAGATACCGCCGCGAGGTAACTTCCGCGCGATGCGCCATGGCTTTTCGCGAACAAGGGCCAGCAGCTTAGGCCGGATTAGCCCGGGTTAGCGCCCCGCTTGATTGCCCGCGCGTTCGTCGGCCAAGGCCTGCTCGGCGCGCGCGCTGTTGCGCTTCGCGGCCAGGGCTCTTTCCTGCAGCAGGTTTTCCAGCTTTTTGGCTTCGCGAAAATGCGCGCCCAATTCGTCGCGCAGGCCATCGATCTGCCCGGCTAGCGCCGCGCGCGTGGCCTGATCGGCGCGATTTTGTTCGTCTTGCGCGGCCTTGAAGCGATTGAACGCCCCGATATCCTGCGGCGTGAGCGCCAGTTTGGCCTCGCGCTGCACCGCCGCGGCCCGCGCCGCGATGCGTGCCAGCAAGCGCTCATCCTCTGTGAGCAACCCATTAAGCTGGCGCTGGACGGCTTCGGCCTCCGAGCGCGCCAGCTTGGCCAAAGCATGAAAAGCTTTACTCATGTCGCAAGCGCCCCCTTCAGCGCGGCAAAACTCTCACTAAAGCCGCTACGCTCTTCGCGCCTTTGGCCGAGCACGGCTTCCAAATGCGGGCGCAGGCGCACCGCCTCATCGATTTCGTTGTCGGAGCCTCGCCGATAGGCCCCGATGCGGATCAGCTCTTCCATATCGGCATAAGTGGCCATCAGCCGGCGCGCGCGGGTGACGAGGGCATTCTCTTCCTCCTGATGGCATTGTGGCATCATGCGCGAGAGTGAGCGCAGCACGTTGATGGCCGGATAGCGGCCGCGCTCGGCGATCTTGCGTTCCAGAACGATATGGCCATCGAGAATACCGCGCACGGCATCGGCGATCGGCTCGTCATGATCCTCTCCGTCCACCAGCACGGTGAACAAGCCGGTGATGGAGCCAGGCTTGCCCTCCAGGCCCGGGCCGGCCCGCTCCAGCAATTTGGGCAGATCGGCAAACACGGAGGGGGTATAGCCCTTGGCCGCCGGCGGCTCACCGGCTGCCAGGCCGATCTCGCGCCCGGCCATGGCAAAGCGCGTCACGCTGTCCAGCAACAGCAGCACATCCTTGCCGTCATCGCGAAAATGCTCGGCGACGCTGGCCGCGGTGTGGGCCGCCAGGCGGCGCTTGGCGGCGGGCTCATCCGAGGTGGCAACCACCACCACCGCACGCGCCAAGCCCTCCTTGCCCAGGGTATCCTCGATGAATTCGCGCACTTCGCGCCCACGTTCCCCGATCAGCCCGATGACGATCACATCCGCCGCGGCATTGCGCGCCAGCATGGAGAGCAGGACCGATTTGCCGACTCCTGAGCCGGCGAACAAGCCCAAACGCTGGCCACGGCAGCAGGCGGCAAACAGGTTGATGGCCCGCACGCCCAGATCGAGCCGCCCACCAACCCGGCCACGCGCATGCGCTGGCGGCGGAGGCATGCGGATGGCGCGCGCCTGTGACCCCGCGGCCAACGGCCCCAGGCCATCGACGGGCGCACCCAGTGCATCGATGACCCGGCCCAGCCAGCCGGCATGCGGGCGCAGGCCCGGCGCATCGAGCTCCAGCCGCACGCGCGCGCCGGGGCGCACGCGGCTGACATCGTCGAACGGCAACAGCAAAGCCTTGCCGCCGCTAAAACCGACGATTTCGGCGCGGGCTTGCTGCGCGCCCATAATGCTGGCCCGCGCGCCAAGGACCAAAGCCTCCTCCGGCCCGGTTATCTCGATCAGCAGGCCATTGACGCCCGAGACCTTGCCCTCGAAACAGCGGGCATCGAAGGCGGCGAGCCGCGCTGTGGCAAGGGCGAGTGGGCGCATGCCTCTGGGTGCGGCGCGCCGCGTTAACGCGGCGTTACTGCTGCTTTGGCTTGGCGGCTGCCACCGCCGCCGGTTGGCGCTGCGCCGCCCACGCCCCGAGCAGCACCAAGGCCCCGCCCAAAAAGCCCAGGGGCGCGATCGGCTCGTTAAAAATGCGCCAGCCCAGCGCCGCACTCAGCACCGGTTGGATGAGGATCAGCACGCTGGTCAGCGCCACGGGCAAGCGGCCCAGGCCAAAGGCGATGCCGCCCTGCCCCGCCACATGCACCAGCGCGCCCAGAGCCAAGAGAATGGCCCAACCCTGCCAATCGGTCGCCAGCAGCGATTCGCGTGAGAGCAAAGCGATGATGAGCGCCACCAGCGCCGCCGCGCAGGTTGACCAGGTCATTGCGGTCAGTACGCTGACATCGGCGCGGGCGCGGCGAATGCACACCATATAGGCGGCGTACCAAAAGGTGGTGATCAGGGCCAAAACATCACCCAAAGCGTGGCCCGTGCCGGCAGATTGGCGCGAAGCGGCCAGCAACCAGGCCCCGGCAATCGCCACGCCGGCCCCCAACATCCACGCTTTGCTGACCCGCTCCCGAAACAACAGCCAGCCGCCAATCCCCGCCACCACGGGCGTCAAATTGGCCAACAGCGTGGCATTGACCACGCTGGTCAACTTGATCGCGCCATGCCAGCAGGCCAGATCGAGCGCGAAAAACAGCCCGGCCAGCAGCAAAGTGCGCCGCACCTTGGGGGTGGGCAGCGCTGCTTTGGGCGCAGCGCCCGAGATCAGGCTCAACACCGCGGCCCCGATGGCCAGGCGCCAAAACGCCGTCGCCTGCGGCCCCAATTGCGATAAGCGCACCAGAATCGGCGCAAAAGCGATCAACGCCGCCCCGCTGAACGTCGCGGCAATCGCCCAGGTCCGCTGCACTTCGTCCTCCCCGCAAACCCGTTATGGTAAAGGCGCGTGGCCGCGCGTTAACCCTTCGTATAGGAAAAACTCTGCCCGCGCGCTGCTTTGTGGATTGACCGCACGCTTTCCCAGGAACACTATATGTAGACCAGATGATGGCCGCGCACCCCAGGATGTAGGGTTATGCGGAATTTTAAAGGGTTCGGACGATGGGCGCGGCAAAAGTTAATGAGGCGTTTTCAACACATTTGGCCCCGCAGGCCCGCCGCGGCAAACCCAAACCCGTGACGAAGCATTTGGGCGTGGTGCGCACGGTGATCACCGATCCCAGCCGCGATGCGCTGCTTACCGATTTCGGCAAGACGACCTTAGAGGATCGCTATCTCCTGCCTGGCGAATCCTTCCAGGACATGTTTGCCCGCGTGGCCACGGCCTATGCCGATGATATCGATCATGCGCAGCGCATTTATGATTATGTCTCGCGGCTGTGGTTCATGCCCGCCACGCCGGTTTTGTCCAATGGCGGGGCGGAGCGCGGCCTGCCCATCTCCTGCTTTTTGAACGCCGTGGGCGATTCGCTCGATGATATCGTGACCGCCTGGAATGAGAATGTTTGGCTGGCCTCCAATGGTGGCGGCATTGGCACCTATTGGGGCGGCGTGCGTTCGATCGGCGAGAAGGTTGGCCAAAATGGCCAAACCAGCGGCATCATCCCCTTCATCCGCGTGATGGACAGCCTGACTTTGGCGATTAGCCAGGGATCGCTGCGGCGCGGCTCGGCGGCGGTGTATCTGGACGTGCACCATCCCGAGATCGAAGAATTCCTGGCCATCCGCAAACCATCCGGGGATTTCAACCGCAAAAGCCTCAATCTCCATCATGGCATCAACATCACCGACGAATTCATGGAATGCGTGCGCGATGGGCTACCCTTCGCGCTACGCAGCCCCAAGACCGGTGAGCCGCTAAAGCATGTCGATGCGCGGGGCCTGTGGCAGAACATCCTGGAGCTGCGCCTGCAAACAGGCGAGCCCTACATCATCTTCTCCGATACCGTGAACGCGCAAATGCCCACGCACCAAAAGCGGCTGGGCCTGAAGGTGCGCCAATCCAATCTTTGCTCCGAAATCATGCTGCACACCGGCCTGGATCATCTGGGCCGGGATCGCACGGCCGTGTGCTGCCTTTCTTCGCTCAACGCCGAGAAATTCCTGGAATGGGGAAAAGACCCGCAATTCCTGGAGGATATTTTCCGTTTTCTCGATAACATCATCACCGATTTCATCGAGCGGGCACCCAGCGAGATGGAGCGCGCCAAATATTCCGCCTACCGGGAGCGCTCGGTTGGGCTTGGCCTGATGGGCTTTCATTCCTTCCTGCAAGGGCAAGGTGTGCCGCTGGAATCGGCCATGGCCAAGAGCTGGAATCTGACAATCTTCAAAGCCATCCGGCGCGGGGCCGATGCCGCCTCGGTCAAGCTGGCGCAGGAGCGCGGCGCCTGCCCTGATGCGGCCGAAGCAAACATCATGGCGCGCTTTTCGCACAAACTGGCCATCGCCCCCACCGCCTCGATTTCCATCATCTGCGGCGGGACCTCCGCAGGCATCGAGCCTATCCCGGCCAATATCTATACACACAAGACGCTGTCGGGCTCTTTTGCGGTGAAGAATCCGTATCTTGAGCGCGTTCTTCAAGACAAGGGGCAAGACACCGAAGCTGTGTGGGATTCCATCCTCAAGCACGAAGGCTCGGTTCAGCATCTTGAGTTTCTCGATGCGTTCGAAAAGGCCGTCTACAAGACAGCCTTTGAGCTGGACCAGCGCTGGATCATCGAATTGGCCGCCGATCGCACGCCCTTCATCTGCCAGTCCCAATCGCTCAATCTGTTTCTGCCGGGCGATATCGATAAATGGGACCTCCATATGCTGCATTGGTCGGCATGGGAGAAGG
>JAKFWI010000087.1 GCA_021731965.1 Hyphomonadaceae bacterium
CTCAAGCGCGGGGGTCAGCTGCCGGCAGGGGCCGCACCAGGGCGCCCAGAAATCAACCAAGACCGGTGCGCTGCGCGATGCTTCGACGACATCGGCGAGAAAAGTGGCGTCACTGCCCGATTTGATAAGATCCGTGGGCGCGGCGGCGGCGTTCGACATCGTCATTCCTGTATTGGCCTCTACCTACATGATCGCTTGCACCGCGCGCTTCAATCCATTTTCTGCCGGATCGGCGCATCGGGGCCCTCAAAGGCCACACAATCCCAAACACGGCTTTGCTTTTTCAAGAAAAGCAGCAGGTCGGCGGGGGTGATGGAAGTGGTCGCGTCATTGCGCAGCGGGTGGAAATTCACCAAATCCGCGCCCAGCAAAGCGTGATCGAGCACAAAGCGCACGCGCTGGCCAGGGTCGTTGAGCAAAGCAAAGGCGGTCACGGAGCCAGGGCTCACCCCCAGCATCTCCAGCAACAGCTCGGCCGAGCCAAAGCTGAGCCGCCCTTTGGTTCCCAGCAGTTTGCCAAGCGCCACCAGATCAAGGCTGGAATCGGCCATCGCCGACACCAAAAACAGCGCCCCCGCGCGATCCTTCAAAAATAGGTTTTTGGTGTGCGCCCCCGGCAAAGCCGCCTTCACATCCGCGCTTTGCGCGACGGTAAAGACCGGGGGGTGATCATGGGTGATGGCCTTGATGCCCCAAGCCTGCAGCTGATCGAGGAGGGATTCACGGGTGAGTGGCACGGGCGGCTTTTCCATTGGCATCGGCTGGGCTAAGTCAATGAGCATGAAATTGACCTGTTACACTCTGCATAGCGAAGCCTGTGAAATCGTGCCCGGGCGGCCCGATCGGGAATGGATGGATGCGTTCTCCCAGCGCCACCCGTATCGGTGCCTGCCTTTGGTCATGGCCAATACCACGGGGTGGGAGATTTTATCGCCGGTTTCGTTCACCGCGCAATGGAATGGCGGGCCGGAAAAGGCCGATATCCGCATCGATGCCGATGGCGATTCTGATCCTGACCATGTGGCGCGCATCGCCAGTTCGCACTTCACGCGCGGTGTCATCACCATGCATACCGGCTATTTGTTTCGCACGCCGCCGGGCTGGGATTTGGCGGTCTCCGGGCCCCCGAACGCAATCAAGGACGGCGTCCAGCCCCTCATTGGTATCGTCGAATCCGATTGGCTGCCCTTTCCCTTCACCATGAATTGGCATTTCACGCGGCCGGGCCTGGTCACCTTTAAAAAGGGTGAACCCTTTTGTTTCGTCTGGCCCACCCCCCATGAGGCGGTGGACGGCTTCGAGCCCGTGGTGAAATCGATCGAAAGCGAGCCCGGCTTGAAGGAGGAGTATGAGGCGTGGACGCGCTCGCGCACCAATTTCCTGGAAAACCTGCGGGCCGGGGATCCCGAAACGCTCAAGCAGCGCTGGCAGCGCCATTATTATAAAGGCGAGACGGTCACAGGGCAAAAGCCGGCGGGCGAAAGCCATATCAACCGGCGCCGGCTTAAGGCACCGCGCCAAGCAACGCCCAAGGATTGATCACAAAAAGCTGTAGGGGTCGATATCGATCTGGACCCGCACCGCGCTGGAGAGTTTGACCGGCCTTACCCAGGCGGCCATGAAGCTGGATAAATCCACCCCGCGATTGGCCCTGGCCAAAAACCGCCGCCGGTGCTGGCCGCGCACGATGGTCAGGGGGGCGGGGGCGGGGCCCCACACTTCCACACCCTCGGCATTGGGCAAAGCCGCACCCAAGGCGGCGCAGGCGAAATCTGCCAGCGACTGGCTGGGCGCCTGGACGATCAAGGCCGCGAGCCGACCATAGGGCGGCATGCCGGCGGCTTCGCGCGCGAAGGCCTCGGAGGCCAAAAACGCATCGCGATCCCCCGCAGCCAAAGCCAGCATGGCGTCATGCTCCGGCGCATAGGTCTGAATCAATGCACGCCCCGGCCGGTCAGCCCGGCCCGCGCGCCCCGCCACCTGGCTGAGCAATTGATAGGTGCGCTCCCCCGCGCGCAAATCTCCGCCCTTGAGGCCGAGATCGGCGTCCACCACCCCCACCAAAGTCAGCAGCGGGAAATTATGGCCCTTGGCCACGATTTGCGTGCCGATCAGGATATCGATCGCGCCCGCGGCCATGGATTCCACCAAAGCGCGAACTTCGGCTCCCGATTGCACCGTATCGGAGGAAAACACGCTGATCCGCGCCTGCGGGAACATTTCGCGCGTTTCTTCCTCGACCCGCTCGACACCCGGGCCGATGGAGACAAAGCTATCGGGGGCCAGGCATTCCGGGCAGGCCTTCGGCTTGGCCATGGAAAAGCCGGTTAAGTGACACACCAGCCGGCCGGAGAATTTATGCTCAACCAGCCAGCTATCGGTATCGGGGGCCTTCATGCGGTGGCCGCAGGCCCGGCACAAAGTGAGCGGGGCATAGCCGCGCCGGTTCATATAGAGCAAAGCCTGCTCGCCGCGCGCCAAAGCCTCTGCCATCGCCTGCGTCAGCTTGGGCGATAGCCATCGACCTTTTTCCGGCGGATCCAGCTTGAGATCGATCAGCTCAACCTGCGGCAACACCGCCGCGCCGTGCCTGGCCAATAGCTTGATGTGCGCATAGCGGCCCGTCTGGGCATTGACCAGAGTTTCCAGCGAAGGCGTGGCGGAGGCCAGCACCACCCCCGCGCCGCTCAGCTTGGCGCGCGCCACCGCCAAATCCCGCGCCTGGTAGGAAACCCCATCGTCTTGCTTATACGAGCCGTCATGCTCCTCATCGATAATGATCAGCTTGAGGTTGGCATAAGGCAAAAACAGCGCGGAGCGGGCACCCAGCACCAGCCGGGCCCGTCCGAGCGCCACTTCGCGCCAGGCGCGTTTTCGGGCTTTGTCGGGAATCGCCGAATGCCATTCGACTGGCCGCGCCGCGAAGCGTGCCTCAAAGCGGGCCAGCACGGCCTGCGTCAGCGCAATCTCGGGCAGCAAGACCAGCACCTGGGCGTGCGCATCGCGGCGCAGCATTTCGGCGGCAGCCTCCAAATAGACCTCGGTCTTGCCAGAGCCGGTTACCCCATCCAGCAGCGCCACCTCGAAGCCGCCCCGGCGCACCATAGCGCGCAACATTTCCGCCGCCTCTTCCTGCAAAGCCGAAAGCGCGCGCAATTCGCCGCCCTCCGGCAGCGGGGCGGGGAAGGGGCCTTCCTCGGCGCTCTGCTCCGGTGCCAGGGCGCCCGTATCGATCAGGCCCTTGACCACCGCGCCGCTGACCTGCGCCTGGCGCGCCAAATCCGCAGCGCTGGCGGGCTCGCTGGCGGCGATGGCCAGGATCGCTGCACGCGCTGGGGTCAAGCGGCCGCTCATCACGCCCGTGGCCCGGTAGACGGTGCGGAGCGGGGCCGGCTCCAGCATCCGCTCATTGCGCACCACCATTTTCAGGATCAGCCCTGGCGGGGTGCAGACATAGCGCGCGGTCCAGTCGATGAAGCGCCGGCTGGTCTCTGGCAATAGCGGCGCATCCACGCTGGCCTCGATGGCTTTCAGATTGCCGGCTGCGGGGCAATCGCGCTCTACCCGCCAGACCACGCCGTGGATGCGACGCGTGCCCAGAGGGGCCAACACGTGCGCGCCGGGCTCCAGGCTCCAGGCGCTCGGCGCTTGATAATCAAAGGGTTCGGGCAAGCGCAGTGGAAACAACACGCCGACGCGATCGACCGCCGGCGGCGCATCGAACATCGGCAACCCCGCGTTCATGGGATCAGGCGAATTGTGATTGCGGCGACGCGGCGTAAAGGGAGCGGTCATGACGCAACACCATAGGAATCTCGATGAGTCGACGCCAGCGCCGCAGGCGCTCGCGGCCTATTTGCTGTTTCTGCGCGACGAACGCCGCGCCAGCCCGCGCACTTTGGAGGCCTATGGCCGAGACGTGGCGGCCTTCCTGGCCTTTCTCGCGCCGCATTTGGGCGGGCCGGTACACCTTGCCCATATCGCGGCGCTGGAGCCGGCGGATTTGCGGGCCTATTTGGCCTTTCGCCGTAAGGGCGATGCGCCGCTGGCGGATCGCTCCATTGCCCGAGCCATCGCTGCGGTGCGGGGCTTTTTGCGCTTTCTCGAGCGCCGCTGCGGCATCGCCAATGTGCGTCTGGGGCTGGTGCGCGGGCCACGCCTGAAGCCGACTTTGCCGCGCCCGATCGGGCGGGACGCGGCGCGCGCCATGCTGCAGCTGGCCGGCGAGGAGCAGCCCATCGCCTGGATCGCGGCGCGCGATGTAGCGCTGCTGACGCTCCTCTATGGCGCGGGCCTGCGCATTTCTGAGGCATTAGCCTTGCGCCGCGAATCTTGGCCCGCGGATGAGGCGATGCGCATTGTCGGCAAGGGCGGCAAAGAGCGCCTCGTGCCGCTGCTGCCGGTGGTGGGTGCAGCGCTGGATCGCTATGTCGCGCTCCTCCCCAAATCACAAATGCGTGATCAGCCGCTTTTTGTTGGCGCCAAAGGGGGGGGGCTTTCGCCCCGCGTGGCCCAGTATTTGGTCGCGAAACTGAGGGTTAGGCTAGGCCTGCCGGACACCGCAACCCCCCATGCTTTGCGCCACGCCTTCGCCACGCATTTGCTGTCAGGCGGCGCAGATTTGCGCTCTATACAAGAACTTTTGGGACATGCGTCGTTGTCCACGACGCAGCGTTATGCAGCCGTCGAAGCAGAGCAAGTCTTGGCTCTATTTGATCAGGCCCATCCGCGCGCGCACAAAAAAATTGCTTGACAGCAAAAAGCGAAGACTTCCAGCGCGCTAACCATTCAGGAAGGAAATTGACCCTGTATGGGACACAGCGGTTTCAATCAATCGCTTCATGGTGTGTCAAGTGTTCAAATAAAGACTGGAGTAAGTACAATGGCTAAGGAAAAGACAAAGGTGGCCCCGGCCGCCAAGACGAGCAAGATCATCAAAACCGCCGCCCCCAAGGCGAAGGTTGTTAAGGCTGCAAAGACCCCGGCCCCCACGACCAAGGTCGTGAAGGCCGTCAAGACTGTGAAGGCCGTGAAGGCCGTGAAGGCCGTGAAGGCCGTGAAGGCCGTGAAGGCCGTGGCCCCCAAGGCCAAGATCGTGAAGGCTGTAAAGACCGCCGCCCCCAAGGCGAAGGTACTGAAGGCCGTGAAAATCACGAAGGCGACGAAGACCACGAAGACCTTGGCCCCCAAGGCGAAGGTTGTGAAGGCTGCCAAGACCCCGGCCCCCAAAGCGAAGCCCGCTGCCAAGCCCGCTGGCAAAACAGCGAAGCCCGCCGCCAAACCGGCACCGAAGGCTGGCAAGCCAGCCAAGGCAGCGGCCCCGATCGCCAAGAAGCCCGCCGTGAAGGCCGCCGCCAAGAGCATCACCCTAGCTCCGGCGCTGACCCGCTCGGTAACGACGCGCAAGGGCAAAACCACGTCCGTAAACGGCGCGCTGGTTCGCTAAATCTTTGCGGGGCTGTCCCGCAAAGAGCGTTCGACTTGACGGCGTCGCTCGGAAGCACCCTTCCGGCGGCGCCGTTGCCTTTGATCCGGGGAGAGCTTGCCTTTCCTGGGGCATTTTCAAAGAAACCGAAGTCGATTTCTGATTCGAAAAATGCGCTAATTCAATAACTTAGAGCGCATTCGGACAGAAAACTGCAGCTCCACTTTTCTTGAATGCGCTCCAGAGTGCATTTTGCTGCGCATGGCGGTATTTCATGGCCTCACCGCGCCCAATCTGATTTTGCCGGCTGCCAGCTTGCGGCAAATGCATCTGCTCGGCTCAGCCGCGGCTTTGCTAGTCTTGGTGCTGCCGGGGCGTCATCTTGCTGCGGCGCGAGCCGGCCGCGGGGCGCTTCGCCGCGATACGGTTGTCAAGCACAAACGGCGCTGCTAGGGGATGGTTTTTCCACCCTGGATTCCCTGAGCCCAGGTTATTCCTTACCCGGACGGAGCAGCGCATGCATCCAGCATGCGCCGGTGCCGCTATCGGTTTTTCCATGTTATGAGGCGAGCACTTGGGCCAAGCGGCAGATTCGGGCGGGATGGAAGCGGCGCGCCGCTATAGCGATGCGCTGTTTGAGCTGGCGCGCGAGCAGAACGCGCTGGACGCGGCCTCCGCGGACCTGGCGACTTTGGCGCGCGCCTTCACCGAAAGCGCAGATTTGCGCGCCGCCGCAGCCTCGCCTTTGGTTGCGCCCCCAGAGCGTGCCCGCGCGCTGGCGGCGGTCGCGGAGCATTTGGGCATCTCGCCCTTGGGCCAGCGCTTTGTTGGCGTGCTCACCCAAAATCGCCGGGCCGGGGCCATCCCCGCCATCGCCAAGCTGTTTGAGGCGCGCCTGGCGGCGCATCGCGGGGAGCGGGCGGTGGAGATCTCCGCGGCGCAGCCGCTTTCGGATGCCCAGCAACAGGGCCTGATCGCGGCGTTAGAGGCGGCGCTTGGCCAAAAGGTTCGCGCCGATTTCCGCGTAGAGCCGCGTCTCTTGGGCGGGTTCATCGCCCGCGCCGGTTCGCTCCAGTTTGATGCGTCTTTGCGCAGTAAATTGGATTCCCTTGCCATTTCTCTCACTTCCTGAGCTGTAGGAGCTTCGTCTGATGGATGTCCGCGCCGCGGAAATTTCCGCGATTTTGAAAAGCCAGATCAGCAATTTTGGCGCTGAGGCCCAAGTCTCCGAAGTGGGGCAGATCCTTTCTGTCGGCGATGGCATCGCGCGCGTGCACGGCCTGGACGGCGTGCAGGCCGGCGAGATGGTCGAGTTTCCCGGTGGCATCAAGGGCATGGCCCTGAACCTGGAGCGCGACAATGTTGGTGTTGTCGTGTTCGGTGCCGATCGCGGCCTGAAAGAGGGCGATACCGTCAAGCGCCTTGGCACGATCGTGGACGTGCCGGTGGGCAAAGGCCTGCTTGGCCGGGTGGTTAACGCCCTGGGCGAGCCGATCGATGGCAAGGGCCCGCTCACCGATGTCGCTGAGCGCCGCCGCGTGGATGTGAAGGCCCCCGGCATCATCCCGCGCCGTTCGGTGCATGAACCGATGCAGACGGGCATCAAGGCGATCGATGCCTTGATCCCCATCGGGCGCGGCCAGCGCGAGTTGATCATTGGCGATCGCCAAACCGGCAAAACCGCCGTGGCCCTCGATGCCATGCTCTACCAGCGCGATGCGCATGAGAAAAAGCTGTCGGAGAAGGAAAAGCTCTATTGCATCTATGTGGTGATTGGCCAAAAGCGCTCCACCGTTGCGCAATTGGTCAAGACCCTGGAGGAGAAGGGCGCTCTTTCCTATTCGATTATCGTGGCGGCCACCGCTTCTGAACCGGCGCCCATGCAATTCATCGCGCCCTTCGCGGGCTGCGCCATGGGCGAATACTTCCGCGACAACGGCATGCACGCCTTGATCATCTATGATGATCTTTCCAAGCAGGCGGTGGCCTATCGGCAAATGTCCTTGTTGCTGCGCCGCCCACCAGGCCGCGAAGCCTATCCGGGCGATGTCTTTTATCTGCATTCGCGCCTGCTGGAACGCGCGGCCAAGCTGAATGACGAATCTGGCGGCGGTTCGCTCACGGCCTTGCCGATCATCGAAACTCAGGCCAATGACGTGGCCGCCTATATCCCCACCAACGTGATTTCCATCACCGATGGGCAGATCTTTCTGGAAACCGATTTGTTCTTCCAGGGTATCCGGCCGGCGGTGAATGTCGGCCTCTCGGTTTCGCGGGTGGGCGGCTCGGCGCAGATCAAGGCGATGAAGCAGGTGGCAGGGGCCATCAAGGGCGAATTGGCGCAATATCGCGAAATGGCGGCCTTCGCCAAATTCGGCTCCGATCTCGATGCCTCCACCCAGCGTTTGCTCAATCGCGGCGCGCGCCTCACCGAGCTTTTGAAGCAGGATCAGTTCAGCCCCGTGCCCGTCGAAGAGCAGGTGATCCTGATCTATGCCGGCACACGCGGCTTTCTGGACAAAGTGCCGCTGGCCGATGTGCGCCGCTATGAGCGGGAGCTGGTGGAATGGGTGCGGGCGCGCAAGGGGGCCCTCCTTGAGGCCATCCGCACCAAGCGCGACATCAAGGCCGATGGCATCGAAGATCAGTTGAAGGCGGCGTTGGAGGAATTCCGCAACGTGTTCCAGGCGTAAGCGGGCCTGGGCGCGGCGAATGGCGAGGCGCGTGCGGCTGAACCAGATTTTGGCCCACCCCAAGCGGCGTGAAGAGCGCGCCAAGCTTTTGGCGACGTTTCTATCAAACCTTGGCGCGGCGGCAGTTATCGCGGGAATGATCGCGCCAACGTTTACAGGGACCGCGAATGGGCCAGACGTCGTGGTCGGCTTTCTTGTGGGGGTGGGCCTCCACTTGACGGCCCAGGCTGTGTTACAATGGGTCGTGGTTGATCAGACGGAGCCGCCGCAATGATTGCCCTGAGCCCTTCGATGCTCTTTAGTTTTGGACTTCTTGCCGCTGGCTTCGCAGCCATCTTGGGGTTCTTTGTGATCGAGTTCTTGACCAACCGGAAGCCGCACCATCCGCGCCTCCCCCCAGCCGAGTAACCCATGCCCTCCCTGAAAGAATTCCGCACGCGCATCGCCAGCGTGAAATCCACGCAGAAGATCACCAAGGCCATGCAATTGGTGGCCGCGGCAAAGCTCAAGCGCGCGCAAGAAGCCGCCGAAGCCGCCCGCCCCTATGGGGAGAGGCTGGCAGCGGTGATCGCCAATCTGGCCAGTGCGGTGCAGGGGGATGGCGCGCCGCGTCTCCTGGCCGGGACCGGCAAGGATGGGGTGCATCTGATTGTGGTCATCACCTCGGAGCGCGGCCTGTGCGGCGGTTTCAACACCGCCATCGTGCGCCTCGCGCGTGAGCAGATCGATGCGTTGACCCGCGCCGGCAAGACCGTGAAAATCCTGTGCGCGGGCAAAAAGGGGCGCGATCAATTGCGCCGCACACACGGCGCGCTCATTGTGGAAACTCTGGATCTTTCCGGCTTCAAGGTGATCAACGCCGCGGCCGCGGCCTTGATCGGCGATCGGGTCCAGGCCTTGTTTGCCGAGGGCGCGTTTGACGTGGCCAGCGTGGTGTTTTCGCGTTTCCGTTCGGTGATCAGCCAGATCCCCACGGCCCGCCAGCTCATCCCCGCCGTCGCGCCCGAGGGCGTGGCCAAGCCGGATCTGCAAGGCGGAGTTTATCTCTATGAGCCTTCCGAGGCGGCGATTTTGGATTCCCTGCTGCCGCGTTATGTCAATGGGCAGATCTTTTCGGCGCTGCTGGAAAATCAGGCCGGGTTTTATGGGGCGCAGATGTCGGCCATGGATAGCGCCACGCGCAATGCTGGCGATCTCATCAAGAAATTGACGCTGCGCTATAACCGCCAGCGCCAAGCCAACATCACCAAAGAATTGATCGAGATCATTTCCGGCGCCGAGGCGCTTTAGCGGGCGGCCTCAACACCCAGGTGCATTGCAGCGCGTTTCGGCAATGGGGCAGCCGGCTCAGCCTTTTTTCGTGCCATTCGGGAATGGGCGGAACATAGTGCGCGGTGTAGTGTTTCCCCTACAGCTTTTCGATGCGGCGCTTTGGTAGCGCCCCTTGGCTCAAATGAGGTGCAATATGCTTCGCAAATACTTGGCCATAAGCTTTTTGGCGCTGGGCCTATCGGCCTGCGCCAGCCCAACGGCCAATGAATCGGGTCCACGCCCAGGCACCAATGTCATTCATCCCAGTGAAGCGGGCGATCGCTTCACCGAGGAAGAGGTTGTCAATGCCGGCGCGCGGTTTTTCGGGACGACTTCAGAAACCTTCGCCGCAGCGATAGAGCGGGTGTTCAATGAGAATGGCCGCCCCGTTGGCTATATCGAGGGCGAGGAGGGCTCTGGGGCCTTCGTCGTCGGCTTGCGCTATGGCAATGGAACGCTGGTGCTGCGCAATGGCGCGCGCCGCAAAGTGTATTGGCAGGGCCCCAGCGTCGGCTTCGATGCAGGGGGCAATGCCTCCAAGGTGTTCACGTTGGTTTATGGCCTCAATGATCCCGATCGGCTTTATCAGCGCTTTCCGGGGGTGGATGGCTCGGCTTATGTCGTGGCCGGCATTGGCGTGAATTACCAACGCGCCGATGAGATCACCTTGGCGCCGGTGCGCACGGGGGTGGGCCTGCGCTTTGGCGTCAATCTTGGCTATCTCGCCTATTCGCGCAAGCAACGCGCAAATCCCTTTTGAATGAGGGGTGTTAGGGTCTAAACTCCCGGCATGGAGGAATTTGACCTCATCCTGATCGGGGCGGGCCTGGCCAATGGGCTGATCGCGCTGGGCCTGCTGCATGGCCGGCCCGAAATGCGCATCGCCCTGATCGAGGCCGGGGAGATCGGCGGCAACCACACTTGGTGCTTCCAGGAAAGTGATGTGCCGGCCCATGCCTTGCCTTGGCTTGGGCCGCTGATCAGCCATTCCTGGGCCGCGCAGGATGTGCACTTTCCGGGGCGCAGCCGGCGCATTGCCAATGGCTATTGTGCGGTGACGTCCGCGCGCTTCCGCGAGGTTTTGGCCGGTGCCCGCTTGACGCTTTTGGCCCCCATGCGGGCCATTGGCATCACGCCGAGTGGGGTGAGGCTCGCGGATGGGCGGGAATTGCGCGCGCCGGCCGTGATCGATGGCCGGGGCCAGCGGCCCAGCCGGCATCTGGATGTGCGGGCACAAAAATTTGTGGGCCTGGAAGTGCGCACCGCCGCACCCCACGGATTGAGCGCGCCGGTGATCATGGATGCGCGGATCGCGCAGCGCGATGGCTATCGGTTTTTCTATGTGTTGCCCTTGGCGGCGGATTGCCTGCTGATCGAGGATACGCGCTATAGCGATGCCATGGCCCTCGATGGTGCAGCCTTGCGCGCCGATGTGCTGGAATATGCGCGGGCCAATCATTGGGAAATCACGGAAATCCTGCGCGAGGAGGAGGGCGTTCTGCCCGTGGCGCTTGGCGGGGATATCGCCGCCTTTTGGGCAGAGGGCGCGGAGGGCCAAGGGGGCGCTGGCGTTGCGCGCTCTGGCCTGGCCGGCGCGTTTTTCCATCCGATGACCGGCTATTCCTTGCCCGATGGCGTGCGCCTCGCTCAGGCCCTGGCCGCCTTGCCAAGCCTGACTTCAGCAAGCGCCCACGCAGCCGCGCGCGGCCTGTCCATGCGCTTGTGGCGTGAGCGGCGCTTTTTCCGCATGCTGGCGCGCATGCTGTTCGATGCCGCCCTCCCCGATCAGCGCTGGCGGGTTTTGCGGCGCCATTACGGCCTGTCCGAGGGCCTGATCGCGCGCTTTTATGCGGCAAGGCTGACCTTCGCCGACAAGATCCGCATTCTGGCCGGCAAGCCGCCCGTGCCCATCGGGGCGGCCCTGGTCAGCTTGTTGCGGCCAGCGCCCGCGCCCATCCACCAACAGATCGAGCCGATATGAAACCCACGCGTGCTTTGGTGATTGGTTCGGGCTTTGGCGGATTGGCTTTGGCCATTCGGCTGCAAAGCGCCGGCTTTGCCGTGACGCTGCTGGAGGGGCGCGAGCGCCCCGGCGGGCGCGCTTATGTTTATGAAGATCGGGGCTATGTTTTTGATGCGGGCCCCACCGTGATCACCGATCCGGCCTGCCTGGAGGAGGTGTTCGCGCTTTCGGCGCGCCGCCTCGCCGATTATGTGACCCTGCTGCCCGTCACGCCCTTTTATCAATTGCGTTGGGAGGACGGCACCCGCTTTGATTATGTCAACGATCAGGATGAACTGGATCGGCAGATCGCGCGCATTTCCCCGCCGGATGTGGCGGGCTATCGGCGCTTTCTGGCCTACAGCCAGGAGCTGTTCGAAGAGGGCTATGTCAAGCTGGGGGCCGTGCCGTTTTTATCCTTCTGGGATATGATCAAGGCCGCCCCGCAGCTCGCCAAGCTGGAAGCCTGGAATAGCGTTTACGCGATGGTTTCGCGCTTCATCGAAAACGAAAAATTGCGCCAGGCCTTTTCCTTCCATTCGCTGCTTGTGGGCGGCAATCCGTTCGAGACCTCCTCGATTTATGCGCTGATCCACGCGTTGGAGCGAAAAGGCGGGGTGTGGTTTCCCAAAGGCGGCACCGGGGCTCTGGTGCAGGGCATGGTGCGCGTGTTCGAGGATTTGGGCGGCCTGCTGCGCTGCAATGCGCCGGTGGATCAGATCCTGTTGGATGGGGCGCGCGTGCGGGGCGTGCGCCTGGCCGATGGCGAAGAGCTGGCCAGCGGGATCGTCGCCTCCAATGCCGATGTCGTGCATACCTATTCCAACCTGCTGCGCGATACGCCGCGGGCCAGCGAAGGCCGGCGCAAGGCCGCCATGCGCCATTCCATGTCGCTGTTTGTGATTTACTTTGGCGCTCGCAAGGTTTGGGGCGATCTGGCACATCATTCGGTGTTGTTTGGCCCGCGTTACCGGGAATTGATTCGGGAAATCTTCCGCGGCCCCAATCTGCCCGATGATTTTTCCCTGTATCTGCACGCCCCCACACTCAGCGATCCCGATCTGGCCCCGCCGGGCTCAACCGCCTTTTACGTGCTGTCTCCGGTGCCGCATCTGGGCGCGGCCCCTTTGGATTGGGCGCATCTCGGCCCGATCTATCGCGATGCGATTCTGAAATCCCTCGATGCCAGCATTCTGCCCGGCTTGCTGGACAATCTGGAAACCACCAGAATATTCACGCCAATGGATTTTCGCGATGAGCTGAACGCCCATATGGGCTCGGCGTTCAGCTTGGAGCCGATCCTGACGCAGAGCGCCTATTTCCGCACCCACAACCGCGATGATGCCATATCCGGGCTGTATTTCGTGGGGGCCGGCACCCATCCCGGGGCCGGCGTGCCAGGGGTGATTGGCTCGGCCAAGGCCACGGCCGGGCTGATCCTGGAAGATTTTCCGCAAAGCAGGAGCGCGGCATGAGCGATTCCCTGATCCATCTTTCGCGTGAGATCATGCAGGAGGGCTCCAAGAGCTTTGCCGCCGCCGCGCGGCTCTTGCCCAAGGAGGTGCGCGTCAGCGCTTATCTGCTTTATGCTTGGTGCCGGCGCTGCGATGATGTGATCGATGGCCAAGAGTTTGGCCGTGATGTGCGCGAGGATCCGCGCTCCCCGCAAGAGCGCCTGGCGTGGCTGCGCCAAGAAACCGCGCGCGCCTTGGCGGGGGAGGCGGTCGAGGAGCCGGTGTTTCGCGCACTTGGCCTCGTGGCGCAGCGCCATGATCTTGCTCCGGCTTTGCCCTTTGATTTGATCGAGGGCTTTGCGATGGATGTCGCGGCGCGGCGCTATGACACGCTGGAGGACATCCTCTCTTATTGTTATCACGTGGCCGGGGTTGTGGGGGTGATGATGGCCCATGTCATGGGGGCGCGCGATGAGGATACGCTCAATCGGGCCGCCGATCTGGGCATCGCCTTTCAATTGACCAATATCGCCCGCGATGTTGTGGCTGATGCCCAAATCGGGCGCGTTTATCTGCCGATGACTTGGCTCGCCCAAGAGGGCCTCAGCGCCCAATCCTTGGCCGATCCGCGCCAGCGGGCCGCTTTGGCGCGGGTGGTGGCGCGGCTTTTGGATGTGGCGGAGCCGTTTTACGCCTCCGCGCGCGTGGGGGTGGATCGCTTGGATCCGCGCAGTGCCTGGGGCATCGCCACGGCGCTGCGGGTGTATCGCGATATCGGCATCAAAGTGCGTCGCCGCGGCCAATCGGCGTGGGATGGCCGCATTTCCACCAGCCGCAAGCGCAAACTCTATCGCGCCGCTGGTGGGCTGAAGGATGTGGTGCGCCGCGCTTTGCCTTGGCCGCGCTCAGGCCTGTTGCTTGATCGGCGCGGCCTGTGGACGCGCCCGGCGTTCCGCTAGCAGTTTGCGCAAATGCGCCGGATCGCGGGCGATCAAAAACCCGAACGAGACGGCCCCGGCTTTGCTGTGCACCGCATGGTGCAGATGATGCGCTTCAAACAGGCGCAAGAGATAGCCGCGCTTGGGCACGGGCAGGCCCGGAATGCGCCGATGCACCAGCGCGTCATGGGCCAGCGCATAGAGCAAACCATAAAGCGTCATGCCCAGGCCGATCCACCACAAAGGTGGCCAGCCATAGCGGCCCAGCGTGAACAACAAAATGGCCAGGCCCGCGAAAACCACTGCGAACAGATCATTTTTTTCGAAGGCACCGGTGCGTGGGCGGTGATGGCTTTCGTGCCAGGCCCAGCCCCAGCCGTGCATCACGAAGCGGTGCACCGCCCAAGCGACGCCCTCCATTGCCAGCACGGTTAGCGCCACGATCCAGATTTTATCCAGCGCGCTCATGGCAGTGCTCGCTCTAAGCGCCGCATTTGCGGCAAACGCCACCATGGCGCCCCCGGATGAAGGTGGTGTTCGTGATGATAGCCGAAATGGAAGCAGGTGAGCAGCGAAAGCCATTCTGGCCAATCATTGGAGCGCGCATTGTGCGCATCCTTGAAGGGAATCGGCGCGCGCCGATGCGGCAAATAGGTGCCGAAGGTGAACAATTGAACGGAGGAGAGGATGGCCGGTGCCGCCCAAAACAGCAAAGCGTTGGCGGGCCTCGCTCCCAAAAGCAAGAAAGCGGTCAGCACCGTGCTGACGAAGGCCGCATTGCGCCAGCCGAAATAGGTGGTCAAAAACCGCCCATACCAGGGCCAGAAGCGGTTGGACGGGTGGCTATCGGGATCGTGCGCGCTGCCGGGGGCGGCGTGGTGCTGGTGGTGTTTGGGCTGGGCTGCGGCGAAATCAAAGCCCGCATAGAGAAACATGCAAAGCGCGCCCAGGCCGCGATTGAGCCGTGGATGCCCCGGGGCCAAACTGCCATGCATGGCATCGTGCGCCGCGATAAACAGCCCCACAAACAGCCACATGTGGAACAAGGCCACGGGCAATGCCGCCCAGAGCAGCGCTAGAGAAAGCGGAAACACGAAGACGCTCAACCCGATCGATGCCGCCCATACGCTGATCAGCGCTGCGGCGAGCCATGCCCCGGTGAGGGACTGCCGCGGGGGGGCGCGCGCGCTCATGTCAGCACAGCCCCGAACAAATCACCCAGGAAACCGCGGAGGGGCTCGATCGAGCCGCCTTGCGCCGCTGCCAGCGCCAAGGCCTGCTCGACATCGCCGCGCACCCGAAGGCGCGCCGCATCCTGGCCATCGAGCGAAACGATGCTTGGCTTGTTGGCGTCTTTGTTGGCATCCTTGCCCAATTGGGCGCTGGCGCAGGTTTGATCCAACAAATCGTCCATGGTTTGGAAGGCCAGGCCGATGCGCAGGCCCGCTTGCGCCAAGGCCTCGATGCGCGCGTCATCTGCCCCTGCGCAGATCGCCCCAAATTCCATGGCGGCGGCAAACAGGCTGCCAGTCTTCAGCCGGTTGAGCTCATCCACCGCTTCGCTGCCGCGAAAGCCGATCCTCTCGCGCAGATCCAGCGCCTGCCCATCGATCAAGCCATCAACACCAACAGCGGCTGTCAGCCGGGCTACCAAAGCCAGCCTTTGCGCGTCGCTCAGCCCCGGGGCCTGCGCCAGCAAGGCATAAGCGCGGTTGAGCAAACCGATCGCCGCTAACAAAGCCGCTGCCTCCCCGTGGGCACGGTGCGTCGTGGGCAGGCCGCGGCGCAGCGCCGCATCATCCATGCAGGGGAGATCATCCAGAATGAGCGAGGCGGTGTGCACCAGCTCGATGGCGCAGGCGCTGTCCAATGCCATGACAGCGTGCCCGCCCTGCTGCACGCAGGCAAGCACCGTCAATACCGGGCGCACGCGCTTGCCCGGTGCCAGCAGCGCATAGCTCATGGCTTGGCTGACCATGCGCGTCGCCAGGCCGCCCTCAGGGGCCGAGAGATGCGTCAGCCGCTGTTCAATCGATTGGCGCACCAGCGCTATCGCTGAAAAATCACTGCCGCCCGACGCGCGTTGCCGCTCGGCCCCCGAGGAAGGGTCAGCGGTCACTGCAGTCATTGCGACATTCTCCGGCAGGTCAGCGCGCACATGCATCGTGAATAAAGATCGAAACGCGTGCTTTCCACTTTGCGCAACACATTCCCGTAGAACGCGGAGCGCAGGCTGACGATCATTGATCACCAAGCCGGCACCGATTTCAGCAATATCATACAGGTGATCAGCGTCAAAGGCGCGGTTATGCCCTATTCTTGCATGAGAGGCGGTGGACGGCTCGAAGAAAGACATCGGATTTCCAGTGGCACAACCCCGCTTACCCTTCGTAGCCCCGATATTCCTGCTCACGCTCGGGCTGTTGACCTTTTATAGCGGCGCGTGGATCGTCCGGGATGTGTTTTTTGGCGTTTCGCCAATTCCCGTGTTGGTGTTGCGGGTGGTGGGCGCGCCCTTAATGGTGCTGGGGCTGTTCTCCATCGCCGCGGCCCCCGCGCGCGCCACCAGGCTGGCTTACGATAATTTCGCGCTGGTTTTGCTGGTCGGCTGGGCGAGCCTGTCCATGCTGTGGTCGGTTGATGCCGGCACCACCTTCCAGCGCGCGTTGACGATCGTCGCGGCCCTGATCGCGGCGATGGGGCTGACCCTGCGCTTTTCCGCGCGGCGTTTGGCGCAGCTGATCGTGCTGACGGCCTGCATCGGCATGGGCTTGTCTTTGCTGTTTTGGCTCTCGGGGGATCCTTTGGCGGTGGATCATGTGGCTGGCGGGGTGCGCGGAGCCTTTACGCATAAAAATGTGCTCGGCCAGATGACGGCGATCGGCATCTTGTTGGGCGTTGGCTTGCTGCAGCGGCCCGGCGCGCGCGGGCTCGGTGTTGCGGCAGTCTTGGCCGGTGTGATCTGCCTGGTGGTGGCGCGCTCTGCGACAGCCATTGCCAGCACCGCGGCGGGCATGGTGATCTTGTATTGCCTGGCGGTGATCGGCTCGCGCCGTTTGCCGCCCTTCGTTAAGCCGGCCATGGCAGCGGCGGGTGCCGTGGCAGCGGTGCTCTTGGTGCTGGCTTACCCTTTGGTGCTCGAGACGCTGGGCCGCGATCCGAGCCTGACCGGGCGCGATTTGATCTGGCAATTCACCATAGATCGCTGGGAGCAGCGCCCCTGGCTGGGCTATGGCTTTCGCGCCTTTTGGACCGCAGATTACAACACCGGGCTAATCGCCTCCAGATTCTGGACCAATTACGATCAATCCCATAACGGCTATCTGCAGATCATGCTGGATTTGGGCCTGGTTGGGCTGGCGCTGTTTTTGGCCTGGCTGGTGACGGTTCTGCTGCGAAGCCTGCGTTTGCTGGCCGATCCCGATATTCGCATGTGGATTTCGCTGTGGGCGGCCTTCGTCATCTATTCCTTCACCGAGGCCATCTACCTCACGCCTAACGGCTTTACTTGGCTCGTCATCATGCTTGCGGGCATGGTCACGAGTTTTGCGGTGGCGCAGGCCCCGGATGGCAAAGGCGGCCGTGAATCCGCTCGACAGGCATGATGAGACCCGTTCTTATCTGAAAACCGCGTCACAGTTTTCGGGAAAGGTTTAACAGGCTGCTGAAAAACTCCCGCGAGCCGCGATGCGAAGCCGATTTTGTGCTTTCGGGCAGGAGAGGCCCAGTTCGCGTAGCGGTGCTACGGGGCTGGGACACGACGAACCCGAAGCCGAAATCGGCCGCATCCCTATGGGACGGCAGGATTTTTTGTCCTGAGTGCGTCGCCGGTCTTGCCCGATGCCCCGCATCGCGCTTTGCCCGGCTCCTGCTCAGGAAAGGCAAAAAATTCTTGCCGTCGCGGCCGTGCTGGAGTTCTTCAGCAGCCTGCTAGGCCCAGCGAGGCAGGATATGGCCGTGTACGGATAAATGGTGCCGTGGGTGCGATCACGCCGCGCCAAAGCCAGCCATGGGCGCGATGCGAAATCCGGCCGCGTCTTCCAGGATCGGCGCGAAGGTCTGAAAGCCCACAGCCCCGAAGGCCGCGCGAATGGCAGCGGCATTGCCAGTAAAGCCTACACGGCCCAGGCGCACCGCCCCGCTATGCGAGGCCAGGGCGCAGACCACACCCACGCGCCGCGCGATCGCATCCCCCGAATCGATCCACGCGATCGGGCGCGGTGCCGCCGCCTCCAATTCATCGCGCAGCAGCGGGAAATGCGTGCAAGCCAAGGCCACGGCATCCAGTTTTTCGCCGTCGGGGCCGTCAAACAAGCGGGCGATCACCGCACCCACGACGCCGTGATCAATCGCCGCGCCGCGCAGCTTGGCCTCGACCACCTGCACCAGCTCGGCCGAACCCACGCGGATCACGCGGCAATGGGCGGCGAATTGATCGATCAGGCCCTGCGTGAACGGCCGCGCAATGGTGGCCGGCGTGGCCAAGAGACCGATAACGCCGCTGCGCGTGCGCTCGGCGGCGGGCTTGATCGGCGGCACCACCACGACCACCGGCATGGGCAGCACCGCGCGCACGGCATCAAGCGCGATGGTGCTGGCCGTGTTGCATGCCAGAATCACGACCGAGGGCTCCCAGGCCTGCGCCGCCGCCTGCACGATGGCCGTGACCCGGGCGCTCAGAGCCGCCGCGGGCTTATCGCCATAAGGCAGCCAGGCCGAATCGGCCACGAAATCGCAGGTCAGATCCAGCTCGGCACGGGCCAAAGCCCCCAGAATGCTCAAGCCGCCGACGCCGCTATCAAAGAGCAAAGCCCGCATTCAATCCTCTCGCGCCGCACCGAACAAGGCCTCGGCCGCGCCGACATATCGCGCCCAGGCCGCATCGCCATAGGAAAAATGCCACCATTCGTGTGGTTGCGGGCAAAACCCCTCCTGCGTCATCACCCAATACAGCAAGCGCCGATTGGCGCGCGCCTCGGCATGGGAAGAACAACTCGGCCAAGGGCCTTCCAGCTCGAAATGATCGAGGTGCGAAAGCGGCGATCCATCATCAAACAAAGAGCCCATGAACAATGGCTCCCCATCGTCCTGCCAGACCAAAGCCACATCCACGGCCCCGCCCGTGGAATGGGGCGCGGGCGCGCCCGCTCGGCTGGGCGGGGACCAATATTTGCGCACCTCCAACGCCAGCTCCGCCTCACTCAGATCGGGCTGGGATTTGCGCAAATGCGCGGGAAACCAGACATCGTGGAAATAGGCCTGCACCGCGCGCGGGCGCCAAGCATCGTGCAGAAACAGCCGCACGCCCTCGAGCGCCAAGCGCGCATCGATCGCCGCAAGCTTCTCGCCCACTTGCGGCCGCAGCAGCAGATCGGGGATGGAGCCGGGCACGCAATGCCAATAGGGCGGATTGCGCGCTATCGCGTAATAATTGCGCCCGCGCAGGCCGAAATCCGCGGCCGGTGCCAGCGCCGCCGCCGAGCCCGATTCCGCCACGGGGCGCACCGTGCGATCGGCCCACGCTTGGCGCAAGGGCTCCAGATCCGGCAAGGGCCGTTCGCGCAAGCCAGCGAGGTGCCTGAACATTCCTGTGAACCTTTTCTTAACTACATTTGCGCGATGGTCGAATTGATCTACGTGTGTGGAATCGCCTGTTGATTCTGTGGCGCTGTGAGGGTGACATGAAAGCCATCGGAACTTCCTCTATCGCGATTGTCACGCTGTCCGGATTGATCTGGACCGGCTGGATGATTGGCTCGCAAACCCCCCAAGGGGAAGAGGCTCTCGCCAAAGCCTATGCCATGTACACCGCCGATGCGGAGGCGGAATCAGATTTGTTTGCACCGAACGCGCTGCGCGCTTTGGTCTGCGGCGTCGGCGAGACGGCCGGGCGCGGCGATGCCAAACCCTGTTTGGCGGTTGCGGCCGCGGGGCGCCTATTTCTGGTCGATGCTGGCTCCGGCGCGGTTTCCGCGCTGCAAAGCCGCAGTGTTGGCTTGGAGAACCTGGCCGCCGTGCTGTTGACGGGCTCTGACCCGGTGCGCTCCGCGGATCTGGACGAAGTCCTTGTCGGCTCTGCGGGTTTACGCTCTTCCACAACGCTGCCGGTTTACGGCCCGCCCGGATCCTACGAACTCGTCAACGGCTTGAATCTAGCCATGAATTCGCAAGGCGCACCCGCGCGGCTCGAATCCTGGGCACCGGCCCCCGAGCCCGGCGCCCCCGTCATCGTGTTCGAGGCCGATGGCCTGACCATTGTGGCCTTCACCACCACGGAAGATGCGCATAACGGCCGGGTGGGCTATCGCTTTGATTATCGCGGCCGCTCTTTGGTCGTGGCCGGGGACGGCCGCGCCGAATGGGCTGAAGCAGCGGGCAATGCTGAAGTGGTGCTGCACGGCGCGCGCTCCGAAGCCCTCGCCCAATTGCATCAGCAGCAAGAAGCGCAACCCACGCCGTTTGAAGTGGCCAGCACGGCGCGCGATTCGGGTGCTGGCATGCTGGTGCTAACGGGCGTGGATCCCAATCCCATGATTGCGGACCAGCAAGTGCGCCAAGCCAAGCAATCGGGCATTGGCGGGGTGGTGGCGGGCCAGCTTGGCATGTTGCTGGAAATGCCGCTGACCTCCCAAGCGGTCAATGTGCGCCCGATCTAATCCGGCGCACGAAAGCACTCTTCTTCCTGCGCGGCTTAGCTGCTAACAGCGAGCGGTGCACAGGCTTTGCTTTTTAAATCTTTTGGTTTGCGCGTTGGGATTTGCAACGCCCGTCGTGGGGCTTGCCGCGGAGCGGCACGTTCTCGTCTACCACGCGACCGCCTTTGGTTTGCCTGTGGGCAAACTAAGCCTCGATTTCAGCCTGGATGCGGAGGCATTGACCACCGCGGTTAACCTGCACACAACCGGCGTCGCGGACCTGTTCGAGCCCACGGCTTTGGCGGCAAGCGCAGAAGCGGGCTGGGAGGACGGCCAGGTCCGCTGGAAAAGCTACACGCTCGATCATGTCTACGCTGCCAAGAGACGCATCACCTGGATGCAGCGCGAGGGCGCGGGGCTCCACTCGGTCATCACGCCGCGTTACCGGCTTTGGGGCACGCCGCCGGCCGATCCTGCCAGCATCGCCACGGCCAATGATCCCCTGTCCAGCCTTGCGGCGCTGGCTGCGGCGGTCGGCGCCAGCAAGGCTTGCACCGATCGGCGGGTGGTTTTCGACGGCAAGCAGCTCTATTCTATCACTCTGGCACCAGCAAAGCGCGGACGGGCTTGGCGCACCAGTGCGGGCCCACTGCCGGGGCCGCAATTGCACTGCGCTTTGCGCTACAAGCCTTTGCTGGGCTTCGATCCAGAGGACGTGCCCAAAAAACCGATCAAGGACGCTGATATCTGGTTTGTTTTGCCGCAGGACAGGCAAATCGCCGTGCCCACACGGCTGCGGGTGAAACTAGTCTTGGGCGCGCTGGACATCCAGCTGACCAAGGCCACGCGCCCGCAGATCGCCATCGACACCGAGTCACCCGCCAGCTGAGCCAAGCAGGCTAATCATTTCATTTAGAGCGCTTTCGGATGGAAAACGGCATCGACACCCCGGATCAAGTCCGGGGCAGGCTTTTTGTTGCAAATGCGCCAGCCCTCAATATTTCAGCGAAACCGTGCCACCAAAGGTGCGGGGATCGTTTAAAAACGCACCGCGCGCCCCGGTCTGCAAAGGCAGATTGAAGCCAATCTGTGTGGCATCCACATCAAACAGATTGCGCGCCCAGACTTGCAGCGCCACGCGCTCCTGGAAGAAATCCAGGCCCAAGCGCGCGTTAACGATCACATAGCCCGGCTGGCCGGAAGTGGGATCGAGATCCGAGCCGGTCAGCTGGGGCGAAACATAGCGTAGGTCAACATAAGCCAAGCCATTGGCCGCCTCGTTGAACAATGGTTGCCGATAGGTCAAGGATTGCGTGTAGGTCCAGAGCGGCGAATTGGTCAATCGCGCGCCGGGCAAGCGAAACAAGGTCAGCTGCCCGTTCACCGGATTGCGATTCTCGCCCACAAAGCCCGCGTCATTCCCGTAACGCGCATCGGTCAAGGCGATGCCGCCCTGGGTGGTCAAGCCGCGCACCGGCGTAGACCAGATATAATCTATCTCGATGCCGCGCGTGGTGACGTCCGGCACGGAGGTGACCACAAACTGGAAGCCGTTGAAGGTGTTGAGCTGGAAATTGTTGTAGAAGCTGTAAAAACCCGTGAGATTGAACAGCAAATCGCCGCCAAACAGCGTGTTTTTCGCGCCGACTTCCAGGGCATCGACCGTTTCTTCAGCGAATTGCGGATTGGGCGCGCCGCCATCGATCGTGAAGCTAAAATCCCGATCCAGATTGAAGCCGCCGGCCTTATAGCCGCGCGAATAGCTGACATAGGAATTCAGCGATTTTGAAAAGCGGTGCGCGGCGGAGAATATCCCCGTGAACTGGTTTTCCTGGCGGCGCTGATCTACGCCCACGCCAT
Organism: Hyphomonadaceae bacterium; assembly: GCA_021731965.1. Lineage (GTDB taxonomy): Bacteria > Pseudomonadota > Alphaproteobacteria > Caulobacterales > Aquidulcibacteraceae. The sequence continues at coordinate 22,319 of JAKFWI010000087.1, forward strand.
CGAGCTCATTGCGCAAATTGGTCAGGCAAAAGCCAGAGCGCAACGCGCCGAGCGGGCCAATATTCTGCGCCGGATTGCAGGTC
>JAKFWI010000019.1 GCA_021731965.1 Hyphomonadaceae bacterium
GGCCTGTTTTACGGCGATTATTTCGCGCGGGCGGGCAAGCGCTCGGGTGCCTGGATGACCAGCTACCGGGTGCACGAAACCTTTGATGGCGCACGCACGCCATTGGTTTCCAACAACAACAATTTCGTCAAGGGCGCGCCCGGCCAGCCCGTTTTGATCTCACTCGATGATGCCCGCACGCTGTTCCACGAGTTTGGCCATGCGGTGCATTATCTGTTGTCGAATGTCGAATATCCCGGCCTTGGCAACACACCGCGCGATTATGTGGAATATCCCAGCCAGGTGATGGAGCATTGGGTGCTGACGCGCCCCGTGCTGGATCGCTTCGCCAAGCATTTTCAGACGGGCGCGGCCATGCCGCAGGCCTTGGTTGGCAAGGTGGAGCAATCCGAGAAATTCAACCAGGGCTATCAGACGGTGGAATTCCTCAGCTCCGCCATTCTCGACATGAAAATGCACAATCGCCCCGATGGCGTTGCCGATCCCAAGGGCTTCGAGGCCGCCTCGCTCAAGGCCATCGGCGCACCGCGCGAGGTGGCCATGCGCCACCGCCTCCCGCAATTCAACCATTTGTTCTCCAGTGATGCTTACTCGGCCGGCTATTATTCTTATCTCTGGTCCGAGGTCATGGATGCCGATACCTGGAAGGCCTTTGAGGAAAACGGCAATGTCTTTGACCCGACCCTCGCCGCCAAGATGAGGGATGAAATCCTCGCGCCCGGCAACACCACCGATCGCGCGCTGGCCTTTCGCGCTTTCCGAGGGCGCGATCCGGACGTGAAGGCGCTGCTGGAGGTGCGCGGCTTTCCGACCCAATAGGGCTGGCGTTCGCTGAAGGCCGGCCAGCCCATCGCGCGCATCCGAGCCAAAAGCAGGCACCCCCTCGCACGCCGGGCCAAGCCAGGGTAAACTCTGGTTTAGAATCACTGTGGGTGGGACATTGGCCGAAGATAGCGCTGCGCCGGTAGGCCCTGTCTACGAACAAAGTGATGCGCCGCGCCCGCTCGCGCCATCTCTACAGCCTGCCGCCGGCAACGAGGCCCACCCCCTTAGCGTGCAAGTGCGCCTTGCGCGCGCGGCACAGGCCGCCGCTGGCGTGTCGAGGCAAGTGCTGGTGGCCGCCCGCTCCGCACCGCGCCGCGCCGCCGCGGGGCTGCGCTGGGCCATTTCGGGCCCGGGCCCGGGGCTGATCGCCAGCGGCCTGGCGCAGCAAGCCGCCCAAACCCCGCCTCCGCGCCCGCGCGATCTGCTGACCGTGGCGGCGGCCGGCTTGGGTGCAGCGCTGGCTGGCGTGCTGATCTTTGCAGTGTACGTGACCTGGGGCATGCCGACACCAAGCGATGTCTGGTCCGCGGCGCAAAGCCCCAGTTACACTTTTGTCGATCGCTCCGGCCGGGTGATTTTGCGCGAAGGCGCGCGCAATGCGCCCCCGGTCGATCTCTCCAGCCTGCCGCCTTACGTGGCACAAGCCGTGGTGGCCATCGAGGATCGGCGCTATTATGAGCATCTGGGCGTGGATTTTGGCGGGTTGGCGCGCGCGGTTGGGGCCAATGTCAAGGCCGGGCGGGTGGTGCAGGGAGGCTCTACCCTCACCCAACAATTGGCGAAAAACCTGTTCTTGAACAATGAGCGCAGCTTCCGGCGCAAAGCCCAGGAAGTGGTGCTGGCCTTGTGGCTGGAGCAGAGCTTCAACAAGCGCGAATTGCTGGCGCTCTATCTCTCGCGCGTTTACTTCGGTGCGGGCGCGTTCGGTGTCGAAGCGGCCAGCGAGCGCTATTTCGACAAGCCGGCGCGCTTGCTTTCTTTGGGTGAGGCGGCGCTGCTGGCCGGCCTGCTGAAGGCCCCTTCGCGCCTTAACCCCATCCACCAGCCGGGCCCATCTCAAGAACGCGCACGCTTGGTGCTCAATGAGATGGCGGCCCTTGATTACATCACCGAAGATCAGCGCGCGGCGGCGGTGGCGGCACCGATCGTGATCAGCGCCAAAAACCCGAATGGCAATTTGGGTTATTTCCGCGATTGGATCCAGCCGGTCATCGAGCAGGCCTTAGGAGATCGCCGGGATGATTTCGTCATCCAAACCACGCTGGATCTGGAGGCCCAGCGCGAGGGTGAGCGGATCATCGCCAATACCATCGCCGCCCAGGGCGCGGAGCGCCACGTCTCGCAGGGTTCTTTGCTGGCGCTGGACCGCACGGGCGGCGTGCGCAGCATGGTGGGTGGCTTGGGCTATGAATCCACCCAGTTCAATCGCGTCACGCAGGCGCGCCGCCAGCCAGGCTCTGCCTTCAAATTCTTTATCTATCTCACCGCCATGGAGGCAGGCTATACGCCGCGCTCGGTGCGCAATGACAGCCCGATCATTATCGGCGATTGGGCACCGGGCAATTACGAAGACAAATTCCACGGCCCGGTGAATCTGGGCTATGCCTTCGCCCATTCGCTCAACATGGTGGCCATCCAATTGGCGCTGGAGGTTGGCGGTAATGCCGTGATCCGCACGGCGCGCCGCCTTGGCGTGCAATCGCCTTTGCACAATTACCGCTCCCTGGCGCTGGGCGCGCAGGAAATGACGCTGATCGAGCTCACCTCCGCTTATGGTGCCGTGGCCACCGGCGGCAAACGGGTGGAGGCCCACGGCATCAGTGAAATCCGCCGAGCCAATGGCGACATGGTATGGCGCTGGAGCGGCGACGAAGACACCGTCATCGAGGATGCGCCGTTGCGTCAAATGAATTCTTTGCTCAGCCGTGTGGTGAGCAGCGGCACCGGGCGGCGCGCCTTCATCGAAGGGCGTGAGGTGGCCGGAAAAACCGGCACGGGCAATTCCTATCGCGATGCCTGGTTTATCGGCTTCACCTCCGGCATCACGACCGGTGTTTGGTTTGGCAATGACGATTTCTCGTCCATGGAGAAGGTTACGGGCGGCTCGCTGCCCGCCGAGGCTTGGCGCGCTTTCATGCTTAAGGCCTTGGAGCGCGTGCCGCCCGAAGCTTTGCTGCAGCCGCCGCCCGATGAGGAGCAAGAGATCGTGCCGCTGATCGCGCTCGATAGCTTGGGCATCGTGCCGATTGCCGATGCGGAAAGCCCCGGCCCGCCGGCCAGCGCCGATCCCGCCAGCGCTTCGCCGGCACCTTCCAGCGACGGCTGAGCCTACATGGATTGACCCGCCGTTAACCAAAGCAGCGTGAGCTTATCCGGTGATGCTGGAGCCAGCTTATGTCCACGATCGCCGCTTTATTGCTGCACACCGCCTGCCGTAGCAACCATCACCGCTTGGCTTTGCTGGCGCTATCGCGCCTACAGATCGATGAGGCACCGCGCTGGCGCGATCTTTTTCTGGCGCATTATGAGGGGTATTTCGCGGGGGCCAAGGCCCCGGACGAAAGCTTCAAGGATTTCAAAAACCACGTTTTGCATGTCCGCGATGGCTTTTGGGGCGGTGCGCCGCAAGCCGCCGCGAACTGGTATGGCCGCACCGTGCGCGCTTTGCAGGCCGAGGATTGGGCGATGGCGGTCTATAATGCCGGCGTGATGAGCCATTATTTGGTCGATCCCATCCACCCCTTCCACACCGCCCAGACGGAGGCTGAAAACATCATCCACCGCGCCGTGGAATGGAGTTTTTCGAAGGATTTTCAAACCCTGCACAGCGTGCTGGAGATCGAGCTGGGAGGCTATCCCGAAGTGGCTCTCGCAGAAGGCCCCGATTGGCTGGGCGATTCGCTGCGCGCCGGGGCGGTTTATGCCAACGGCTTTTACGATGAAATCATCGATCGCTATGATTTTGAACGCGGCCGCAAAAAGCCCGCGCAGGGCCTGGACGCGGCTTTGCGCACCATCGCCGCGAGCCTCATCGGCTACGCCACGCAATTGCTGGCCCGGGTGCTGGAGCGCGCCATCGCAGAAGCCGCCATGCGGGCCCCCGATGTCAATCTGGTGATGCCCACTGTACTGGCCCTGGCCAAGGCCCCGGCGCGGGCAGCGGCTGGCGCACTGGACAATTTCGGGGAGGCCCGCAGGATCGGTGCAATGCACCGCGAATACCGCAAAACCGGCAAGGTGCGCGCCACTTTGCCCGCGGATGATCAGGCCGTGCGCGCGCTCCATGCGCTTGAGGTGCTGGGCACGCCGCTATCGTCGCTGGATTGCGAATGGCCGCGCGAGATCGGCACAGCCCACAACACGCCCCCGCGCCCGCGCGCGCGCGCCGAGCCGAGTGCCCAACCAGCAGCCGAAGGCGAATTGAGTGCCCAGCCAGCGGCCGCGGCGGCCCCAAGCCCCGGCCCGCGGCGCTTTTCCTTGCGGGCGGATATGGATGTCGTGGATGCGCCCAGCATTGGGCCCAAAACCGCGCAGCGCTTCAAAGCCATCGGCGTGAGCAAGATCGCTGACTTGCTGGCCCTCGACCCCTACGATGCCGCCAAGCGCCTGCGCACCAGCCATATCAACGCGCGCGTGGTGCGCGATTGGCAAAACCAGGCCGCTTTGGCGTGCGCCGCCCCGGAGCTGACCAGCGCCGCCGTGCAATTGCTGGTCGGCAGCAATATTCGCACTCGTGAAGACCTGGCCGCCGCCGATGCCGCCACCTTGACGGCGGCTATCGCCGTGTTTGCCCGCACGGATGATGGCAGGCGCGCATTGCGCGATCGGCCGGCCCCCAGTGAGGACGCGGTCGCCGCCTGGATCGGATCGGCCCGCGCCAGTATTCCGCCAGCCATGGTTGCCTAAGCAGGCTCGCTTTCGAAAAGCAGAAAAAAACGCGCTGCCATGCCGGCTCATTTTTCAACTTGAGGCTTAACCTTCGATTAGCCGAAATGCGCTGTCCTTGCGGCTTGTTCGGAGATGCGCGATGAAGCTCTCAATCGGCGTGAGCACGTATGGCTTAACCGGCTTGTTGTGTGCCTTGGGGGCAAGTCAGGCTGGGCTGTCCTGGTATTATGCTCGCAGTGATGCGGCCGTCCTCGCTCCCAATGCCGCCGCACAATCCAGCCAGCCGTCGGCGCGCGCAGGCGTGATGCGCGAATTGATCGCTCTGCTTGGTCTGGTGAGCATCTTGGCCACGGGGGGGCTCAGCGCCCATTTGCTACGCCGGCGCTTGGTGCGGCCCTTGGCTGGCCTGCGCACATCGCTGGAATCCCTCGCAGAGCGCCGCGTTGATGACGCGCGCACGCACGCGGACGATTTCGCCGCTATGGCCCAGGATTTGGCTAGCCTGCGCAGCACTCTCGCGCGTGCGCTGCATGCCGAAAACGCATTGCGCGACAATGCCTCCGCGCTGATCATGACCGATGCCGAATTCATGATCACGTCCGTCAATACGCAATGCCAAGCCTTGCTGCGCGCCCACACGCAGGAGATCCGCAAGGCCATCCCCGATTTCGAACTCGAGCGCCTCGTTGGGCGATCCATCGATAGTCTGCACCTGCGTGCTACCCAGCCAGCCAGCCAGCTGCTTTTGGGTGCGGCCGAGTTTACCGTCACCGCCTGGCCGGTGCGTGATTCAGGCAGCGGACTGCCGGACAGCCCCCCTCAAGGCTATGTCGTGGAGCTGCGTGACGCCACGATTCAGCGCCGCGCCGAGCGGGAAATCGTGGCCATGGTCCAAGGCCTGGCCGCCGGAAGGTTTTCCGAGCGCCTCGGGCTGGATGGCAAAGCCGGCTTTGTCCGCGCGCTGGCGGAGCAATTGAACACGACGAGCACCGCACTCCAGGCGCTGCTCAATGAGGCTCAAGAGGCGCTCGCGGCACTGGCAAGGCAGGATCTCACCGTGCGGATGCAGGGCAGCCATGCCGGGGCGTGCGAGGATTTGCGCCAGGGCGTCAACGCCGCCGCTGATGCCATGGCCGAAACCCTCAGCCGCCTGCAGGATCATGCCGCAAAGCTTCACGGTGCCACACAGGGCATCCAAGGCGGGGCCGGCGATCTAGCGGAGCGCACCAGCCGCCAGGCCAGCACCCTGCAAGAAACCGCCGCCGCCACCGAGCAGCTTTCACGCACAGTGGCCGATAATTCGGCGCGAGCCGATTTGGCGCGCACGTCAGCGGCGAGCGCGCAGGCCAATGTCGAGCACAGCGCCGAGGTGGCGCGCTCCGCCACTCAGGCCATGGGTCAGATTGTCGATTCCTCGCAGCGCATTTCAGAAATCATTAGCCTGATCGATGATATCGCCTTTCAAACCAATCTCTTGGCGCTCAACGCCTCCGTGGAGGCAGCGCGAGCCGGCGATGCCGGCAAAGGCTTTGCCGTGGTGGCCTCCGAAGTGCGCCGTCTGGCGCAATCGGCCGCGCAGGCCTCCGCCGAGGTGAAGAGCCTCATCCAGGCCAGTTCCGTCAACGTCCGGACGGGCGTGGACCTGGTCGAGCGTTCGGCGCTGAGCCTGCGCAAAATCGAAACGGACGTGCGCACGCTCTCCGGCGTCGTGGAAGCCATGGCCGGTGCCACGCGTGAGCAGGCCCACGGTTTGCAGCACGTGCATGTCGCGGTTAAACAGATGGACGAAATCACCCAACAAAACAGCATATTGGCAGAAAAGACCAATGCCGCCGTGGCGCTGGCCGATCTGCAAGCGCGCGATCTTGATGCCACGATTGGCGGTTTTCGCTTGGCCAGAAGCGCTGCTCCAGTGAGCAGCCCACGCCCGCCCGCAGCGCGTGCGGCCCCGAGCGCGCCCGCCAGCCCGATCGATGCCCGCCCGCGCCCAAGCCCGGCGCGCGATCTGCAAGTGCGGGTGCGCCGCTCGGTCACCGCCGGGCCGGCACCTTCGAATGCGCCGGCTTTCCCCGCGGCCCGCGCCGATGATGATTGGAGCGAGTTCTAGCAGGCTGTTGAAGAACTCCCGCGAGCCGCGATGCGAAGCCGATTTTGTGCTCTCGGGCAGGAGAGGCCCAGTTCGCGTAGCAGTGCTACGGGGGCTGGGACACGACGAACCCGAAGCCGAAATCGGCCGCATCCCTCTAGGACGGCAGGATTTTTTGCTCTTCCTGAGGGCGTCGCCGGTCTGGCCCGATGCCCCGCATCGCGCTGCACCCGGCTCCTGCTCAGGAAGAGCAAAAAATTCTTGCCGTCGCGGCCGTGCTGGAGTTCTTCAGCAGCCTGTTAGCGCATTCAGGAAAAGTGGAGTTGCGGTTTTCCGTCCGAATGCGCTCTAACTTATTGAATCAGAGCATTTTTCGAATCAGAAATCGACTTCGATTTCTTTGAAATGCTCTAGCGCGCCCATAAGGCCTTGCCCGGCTTGCATCGCGCCCTGCCGGCGTGCACGATTGAGCAATGAGCCAGGCAAGCCCGCTTTTCTCGCCTCTTATTCCCACAAAGAATGCGGTGTGCCCGATCACCGGAACTGCGGCCGCAGCGCTGGCAATCGCCGGGGCGATCATCGTCGAAACAAAGCATGCGCCTTTGCTTGACGGCGGTGTGTGCAAGAGCCACCGATGACGATCGAGCCGCCTTTCGGATCCCTGGCACCAAGCCCGGCGATGGAACGCGTCCGGCACCTCGCGCGCGGACTTGGGCCGACCTATTTCGGTCGAAAAGCGGCCTCGCTACTACTCGGGGCGGCCGGCGGCCGGGCAAAGCGCGCCTATGACGTATCCGTCTTTGAATCGGAGCGCGCGCGGCTGCAGCCTTACGACAATCTCTGCGAAAAGCGGGTCTATTTGACGCCGCAGCTTTGGGAAGCCCCAGAGCGCGCGTTCCTTGAGGGCGTGATCGCGCGCCATGATCACCAGGAATTCGTCTTCGCGGACATCGGCGCCAATGTCGGCCTCTATACGCTCTTCGCGCGCGCCGCCTGCAAGCGCGCCGGCAAGCGCCTTTCGGCCGTGTGCGTTGAGGCGGATCCCACCATGCACGCACGCTTTGAGGTCAATATGATCGCATCCGGCGCAGGGGGCGACGTGCGGCTCTTCAAGTGCGCCGCATCCGGCGCATCGGGCCCCGTCGCATTTTCGGTCAACACCAAGAACCGCGGCATGAGCCGCATCGACGCCGCGGGAAATGTGGAAACAATCGCGCGTCCGCTGATTGATATTTTCAAGGAGGCGAATGTCTCACGGCTGGACGCGCTGAAAATCGACATCGAAGGCCACGAATACGCCACCCTGCGCGCCTTTTTTTCTGAGGCTCCGGCGGCGTTGCATCCGCAATTATTGCTGATGGAATATGGCCATGAACGCGGCTTCCCGACAGCCGAGGCGCTGGCGCTTCAAGCTGGCTATGCGTATCGCCTGCGCACCAAGCGCAATCTCGTGATGGCGCGATCGTGAGAAAGATGGGCTAGGGCGTGCGCCGAATTGGATTGGCGCGAATTGAGCCTCGCTTGCATCCGCATCGGCGGGCGTGCAGTTTGCTGTCGCGCACAGCGGGAGCAGCCTGATGTCTTTGGCGGGAAAAACCTTATTCATTACGGGGGCCAGCCGCGGCATCGGCCTGGCCATCGGCCTGCGCGCCGCGCGCGATGGCGCCAATGTGGTGATCGCGGCCAAGACGGCGCAGGCCCACAAGCATTTGCCTGGCACGATCTTCACCGCGGCCGAGGAGATCGAAAAGGCCGGCGGCAAGGCTTTGCCTGTGCTGGTTGACGTGCGTGATGAGGCCAGCGTTCAGGACGCGGTGGAACGGGCCGTGGCCGCTTTTGGCGGCATCGATATCTGTGTGAACAATGCCTCGGCGATTTCGCTGACGGGCACGGCGGCCACCGACATGAAACGCTTTGATCTGATGCATCAGGTCAATCTGCGCGGCACCTTTCTCACCTCCAAGGCCTGCCTGCCGCATCTCAAGCGCGCCGCCAATCCGCATATCTTGGCGCTTTCGCCGCCACTCGATCTCAGCCCGCGCTGGTTCGGCCCGCATGTCGCCTATTCCATGGCCAAATATGGCATGAGCCTGTGCATGCTCGGCATGGCCGAAGAATTGCGCGGCGACGGCATCGCCTGCAATGGGTTGTGGCCGCGCACCGGCATCGCCACCGCCGCGATCCAGTTCGCGCTGGCGGGCGATGAAGGCATGCGCATGTGCCGCACCCCCGACATCATGGCCGATGCCGCCTATGCCATTTTCAACCGCCCGGCGCGCGAATGCACCGGCCAGTTCTTCATCGATGACATCTTGCTCTATGAAGAAGGCGTGCGCGATTTCGATGTGTACCGGGTCGATCCCAGCCGCCCGCTAATGCCCGATTTCTTCGTGCCGGATTGGGCTGTGCCCCCGCCTGGTGTGAGCATGGGTGCGGTGTAAGTGGTATTTGGCGTGTAAAGGCAATCAGGGCTTGAGCGCGGCGAAAATTTCGCTATAGGCGCAGCCTGCGCGTTTGTGCGGGGAGTTCCGGCGCTTTCGCTGGCCTCGCGCAGATGCCCGCGGGGACAGCGCAAATGGCCAAATCCAGCAAATCCGAATCCGCCACCCTTCCTTCCGAAAAGCCCAAGTCCGGCAAAAAACGCGACAACCGCAAGGCCGAACTGCTCTCTCATCCGGTAGAACACATCGATATCAAAAGCTTCGATGCGCGGCCCATCATCGATGCCATGGGCAAAATGAGCTTCACCTCGCGCGATACGGCGCGCGCGGCGGAAATCCTCAACATGGCGCTGGCCGACAAGGCGTGTTCCGTCTGGTTGACCTTGGCCGGCTCCACCAGCGCGGCCGGCTGCATGCATGTCTGGCGCGACATGGTCGAGCATGACATGGCCGATGCCATCATCGCCACGGGCGCTTCGATCATCGACATGGATTTCCTGGAGGCTTTGGGCTTCAAGCATTACCAGGCCCGGGAAATCCCCGATGACCGCGTGCTGCGCGATCTCTATATCGATCGCATCTATGATACCTATATCGATGAATCCGAGCTCCAAGCCGTGGATCACACCATCGGGGAAATCGCCGACGCGCTGGAGCCGCGCCCCTATTCCTCGCGCGAATTCATCCAGGAAATCGGCAAATGGCTGGCGGCGGGCAATGCCAAAAAGCCCAATTCCCTGATCGAAACCGCGTATCGCAAAGGCGTGCCGATCTTCTGCCCGGCCTTCACCGATAGCTCGGCGGGCTTTGGCCTTGTCAAGCACCAGGTTGAGCGGATGAAGGCGAAAAAGCCGTATCTGACCATCGATTCGGTGGCCGATTTCCGGGAATTGACGGATGTGAAGCTGAAAGCGGGCACCACGGGCCTCTTTATGGTGGGCGGCGGCGTGCCCAAGAATTTCGCGCAAGACACGGTGGTTTGCGCGGAAATCCTCGGCCATGAGGATGTGGAAATGCACAAATACGCGGTGCAGATCACCGTGGCCGATACGCGCGATGGGGCGTGTTCCTCCTCCACGCTGAAGGAGGCGTGCTCCTGGGGCAAGGTGGATGTGGCCTTTGAGCAGATGGTCTTCGCCGAGGCCACCAGCGTCGCCCCCTTGATCATTTCCGATGCGTTTCACCGCGGGCATTGGAAAAAGCGCAAGGCGCGCAATTGGGCCAAGCTGTTCGCCTGATCGCGCATTGCCTTGATCGGCCGCACGCATCTGCGATTTGCCCGTTTTCGCGCGCATTGCTAAAGCGGGCAAACGCCCGTCAGGAGAAGCCAGCATGACCCAGCTCACCCGCACCGAAACCGATAGCTTCGGGCCGATCGAGGTGGCGGCGGATCGCTATTGGGGCGCGCAGGCGCAGCGCAGCCTGGGCAATTTCAAGATCGGCTGGGAAAAACAGCCCGCCCCCATCGTGCGCGCGCTTGGCATCGTCAAGCGCGCCGCGGCGGAGGCCAATATGGCGCTGGGGCGGCTCGATCCATCGCTCGGCGCGGCCATCGTGCGCGCCGCGCAAGAAGTGATCGAGGGCAAACTCGATGCGCATTTCCCATTGGTGGTGTGGCAGACCGGCTCAGGCACCCAATCCAACATGAACGCCAACGAGGTGGTTTCCAATCGCGCCATAGAAATGCTGGGCGGGGTGATGGGCTCCAAGACCCCGGTGCACCCCAATGACCATGTAAACATGAGCCAAAGCAGCAATGATAGCTTCCCCACGGCCATGCACATCGCCTGCGCCGAGGAGATCACCCATCGTCTCCTTCCGGCTTTGCAGCAATTGCGCAACGCCCTCAACGATAAGGCGCACGCTTGGCGCGATCTGATCAAGATCGGCCGCACCCACACGCAAGACGCCACGCCGCTTACGCTCGGCCAGGAATTTTCGGGTTATACCCAGCAGATCGAAAATGGCATCGCCAGGATCACCCAATCCTTGCCGTTGCTGATGCAGCTGGCGCAGGGCGGCACGGCCGTGGGCACCGGCCTCAATGCGCCGATCGGCTTTGCCGAGGCGGTGTCCGCGCGTATCGCCGCCATCACCCATCTGCCCTTCACCAGCGCGCCCAACAAATTCGAGGCACTGGCCGCCCATGATGCGATGGTCATGAGCCATGGCGCGATCAACACCGTCGCGGCCTCCCTCTTCAAAATCGCCAACGACATCCGCTTTTTGGGCTCTGGCCCGCGCAGCGGCCTGGGGGAATTGGCCCTGCCCGAGAACGAGCCTGGCTCATCCATCATGCCGGGCAAGGTCAATCCCACGCAATGCGAGGCCCTCACCCAGGTTTGCGTGCAAGTGTTTGGCAATAACGCGGCCATCACTTTCGCCGGGGCCTCCGGCCATTTCGAACTGAACGTCTATAACCCGGTGATGGCCTATAATTTCCTGCAATCCGTGCGCCTGGTGGCCGATGCGGCGGTCAGCTTCACGGAAAACTGCGTGGTGGGCATCACCGCGCGCGAGGATAACATCAAAGCGGGGCTGGAACGCTCCTTGATGCTGGTTACGGCCCTGGCCCCAAAATACGGCTATGATCGCGCTGCGAAAATCGCCAAACTGGCCCATAAGCACGGCACCAGCCTGCGCGAAGAGGCCCTCAAAGATGGCATCGAGGCCACCGATTACGATGCCATCGTCCGCCCGGAAAACATGATCGGCCCGGGTTGACGCCTGCTTTTACCGCCCGCGCGGGCTTGCGAGCAATTAGCGCATTTTCGACAAAAGTGTAGTCGCGGTTTTGTATTTCGACACGTGATGACTTAAAGTATTAAAGCGCCTTTTAACGAGAACCCGGACTCCACCTTCTCTAAAAGCAGTCGATAGTGGTTAGCGGACACCAGACTGAGGGCCGCGATTGTTGGCGACCTTTGCCTTAGAAGCCCGAGATGCTTTCGCGGCCGGCTGCATCTCACCGCGCACCAGTTTGGACAGCTCGTTGACGAGTTGGTCAGATGTTGCATTCTTCGCGCTGTCCTGCCGGTGTGGGTTCCATTTCTTTGAAAGCACTTGCAGCTTAGCTAAACTAGCGAGACGGATAACGAGCAAGAGGACTGCTCCATGCCGATCACGTAATCCGCGCGCTGCAATCAGATCGCACTTGGGGAGCACAGCCTCGACCACCCCCAACAACTTTCTCTGCAGCGTGCTTTGGGCACCCTGTACCTCCGCCACGCACATGAGGTCGGGAATAAAGCGGGCAACGTCATGATTCGTCGACATTGATGTCTCCGATGTTGGTTAGATCTAATCGCATTGCGACTGCTCTGGCCAATTCGCGGATGCGAATCCCAGCGCGTCCAGAATAGCGCTTTTGGAACGGCTCTGCACGCGTGTTATCGAGGTTCTCGAATAATGGCCGAAGCGTCGGCAGTCCGGTCTGTGCAATGTTTATATCGTCGACCAGGTTCGGAAATATGGCTTCGGGCACCTTCTTGGACCGATTACGGCGCAGCACATCGCGCAGCTCCTGCTCGCGCGCATCAAGATCTTTGCGGCCCCGATCGGTGTCGGGGAATTTCGTCCAAACCATGAACGCGCGTGAGAAAATTTTGCTCGCTCTTGGCAGCGCCTCAAGTTCGTCGCGAAAAATCGTCATGGCCTGCACAGCGATTTTGGTCGCATCACAGGGGACCAAGATGAGCTGACTTTCGAGCACCGCCATCCGTGCAAACCGGGATTCACCTGGAGGTGTGTCCACGACAACGAGATCGAACTGCGCTTTTGCCCAACGGATGAGCTCTCGCCCCTGTTTTTCCTGGCGATTGCGTTCGACAATGCTACGCGCTGCGTCTCGTTGCAGTCGCCAAAGTTCTGGATGAGCACCAAGCAGTGAAAGCGGGACACCGACCGGCTGATCGAGAGGGCCATTTGAACCTTCGTGGATAAGCGGGTTAGTCAGGGCGCTCACTTGACCCCAGACAAACTTTTCCGGCTTCCGCCGCCGCCCGAAGCTCCTTGCAAAAGCGACGTGCATGGATGCGTGTTCAGCGATTTTGTCATAGAGGTCTACGCCGGCTAGGGCGAACGTCGCGCTTGCTTGCGGATCAAGATCGATCAACAATACGCTCTTTCGTCCAACAGCTTGAAAATACTGAGCCAATACGACGGCTATCGTCGTCTTTCCGACCCCGCCTTTACGATTGGCGACAGTAATGATCTTAGCCGCCATCGCCGACAGCCAAAAATGCGCGCTCCGCCATATCTACGCTGACGCGCGCTCTAAAAAAGGCCGAAGCTTCTTGGGGGGCAAGATTGCGCTCCGCGAGCAGCGCAACGCGGAAATCGTCCACTTCGGGTAATTCGCCATTGAAAACTATTAGACCAAGGCCATATTCGCGACAGCGAGTCTTGTACTCGGCCTCACCTCCAATCTTACTGCTATCCGGCCCAATTTGTTGAACCAGGTAAGCAAAACTGACAAAATTTCGCTGGCTATTGGCTTGTGTTGTAGCCTCTATCGGGAGTGCCCCGTCGGGCTTTACCTCGAACGAGACGAAATCAACCCTGCGCGACATTTCGTTACCTGTCACGATCCAGGCCAGCATGTCGGGCACTGGCCGCCCGTCTCGCCCCGAGTTCCAGGTCTCTGCAATGTCCGCCGCTTTGACTTCGGTCAACCCATGCTCTTCCCTAACAAGCCATTTCTGCGATAAATAATCCTTCACGAACGGATAAAGACCTTTTTCATCTTTCGGCGTGTAAATGCTCAACCAGCGTCCGGTTTTGGTTCTTCTGTCCGACAGAGCCTGCTCTTTGCTTTTTTCCGCCTTTAGAGTCTCTATCGCGTTTTCAAACTCAACAGCAGGAATCAAGCGACCTTCGGCACGACTAAGCTCTGCACGCGCCGCGGTCGCCTCCAGCCGCGGAGGGTCCTGATTCTCTATTTGTTTTTCAATCAAGCTGCGCAATTGCTGCGCCAAATCCTCCGGCATCTGCCGTTTCCCCTCTCTCGTGCTACCCTCTTCTCAATATTTCTGAAGGCAGGTGCCGTCAATCTGAGTGCCCCAATGAGCAACTTCTGTTCGGGCGTTTCCGCGCACCGTGCTTTCACCCATTCTCAGTGCGCGCGACCAAACCTGCGCGTGGACGCTACGCCCGTGCGGGCCCCGGGGCGGGTCAGCCGTCACTGCGCTTCGGTTCGATATGCACGGCATGCAGGATCCGGTGCACGATCGGGGCAAGGATGATGCCGGAAACGACAACCAGCACGAGCCCGCAAAACAGAGCGTAGCAGCCCGCGAAAATCTTGCCCGCCTCGGTGTGAAGGGGATCCACCTGCCCCATGCCACCCAGCAGCATAGCGGCATTTACGAAAGCATCGAGCCAGTCCATCCGCTCGGTCCAATGGTAGCCAGCCATGCCGAGCGCCAGCCCTACGCCGATCATGCTCAGCGCCACCGCCGCATGCCACGCAAGCCTGACGGCAAAGACCAGCCGGCTCGCCAAAGGCTGGTGTCGATGCTCGAAGCGTAAAACAGCCATGTTCCTTGAACCTCGCCTTTTTGCTCCGCGCCCAAACGCTATTCGGGCGCGCCGCCAAACCCCGCCTCACGCGCAGGCGCTTGGTGCGGCAGGCGCGCCTCCAGCAAAGCCAGCAGCGCACCCAATTGGGCCGTATGATCCTCGTGCAGCCGATCAAGCTTTTCATGCAGCGACAGAATTTCCAATTCCGCCTTGAGGTTCACCTCATAATCATGGTGCAACTCGATGCGATCTTTCTCGCTTTGCCTATTTTGCGACATCATGATGATGGGGGCCTGGATGGCCGCCAGCATGGACAATAGCAAATTCAAGAAAATGAATGGGTAGGGATCGAAGCGCTCCGGGCGCGGCAAGGTAAATAGATTGAGCGCGGTCCAGACCAGTAAGAACAGGAAGAACCCGCCCACAAAGCCCCAGGAGCCGCCGATCTTGGCCACGCCATCGGCCATGCTTTGCCCCAAGCTGATGCGATCCTCGAAATCGCCGGCGATGTCGCGCGCAATTGGCGCGCGCTGCTCCAAAGCCTGCAAAACATTCTGAACCGCAGCCTTGTTATGGCCCGCCGCCAGCGCCGCCGTAGCTCGCTTGATGCCTGTTTCCGCGCTCATGTCCGCCTCCTAGCGCACTTTCAAAGAAATCGAAGTCGATTTCTGGCTCGAAAAATGCCTTGATCCAATCAAGTTGGAGCGCATTCGGACGGAAAATCGCAACTCCACTTTTCCTGAATGCGCTCCAACCCGTCTTACTCACGATAACCGCCATCGGCATCGCGGTGCCGAAATCTGGCCCCATGACACCACCACCACTGGCTGCTAAAGCACGCCGGCCGATGGATAAGCGCGCGCTCCGGGCCAACGGGGTCAGCCAAGGTTTGGAGACGATACCACATGCTGAGACCACCAGCCCTTGTTCGCGCCGCGGTTCGGACCAGCGCCTGATGGACAGCGTCAGCGTGATTGTCGTCACGTTCAACTCGCGCGCGCATTTTCCCCGCTTGAAGGCGGCCTTGGAGGCGCAATCAATGGCTGCGCGGCTGCTGGTGCTGGACAACGCCTCACGACCCGATCAGCGCCCCACGCCAGCGGATTTTCCCGCCGGCACGCGCATCGTGCAAATGAGCGAAAACACCGGTTTCGCGCGGGCCAACAATGCGGCAATGGCCATGGTGGATACGCCGCTGGTGGCGCTGCTCAATCCCGACGCCTTCCCCGAGCCGGGCTGGTTGGCGGCTCTGATCGCTGCGGCGGAGCGCACGCCCGAGGCGGCCTCCTTTGGCAGCACGCAGATATCAGCTGAAAAGCCTAGCCAATTTGATGGCCTCGGCGATTGCTACCATGTGTTTGGCATCCCCTGGCGCGGCGGCTATGGCTGGCCGAGTTCGACGCCCGCCCCGGCGGGAAGCATTTTCAGCGCGTGCGCGGCGGCTGCGCTTTATCGGCGCGAAGCTTGGCTGGCGATTGGCGGCTTCGATGAGAGCTTTTTCTGCTATTGCGAGGATGTGGATCTGGGCTTTCGCTTGCGCCTAGCGGGCTGGAGCGTGATGCAAATCCCGGCCGCCGTGGTGCACCATATTGGCGGCGCTTCATCGAGCGTGCGCTCAGATTTCGCGGTCTATCACGGCACCCGCAACCGGCTGTGGACCTTCGTGAAGAATACCCCAGCGCCAGCCTTTTGGTATCTGGCCCCCTGTCACGCTGCAGCAACGCTTTTTTTGCTGGCGCGCGCCATCGGGCAAAACACGTGGTGGGCTACGCTGCGCGGGCTGATCGATGGCGTGAAAGGGCTTGGCCCCATCTGGCAGGCGCGAAGGACCATCCAGCGCCAGCGCCGCGCCGCCAGCGCCGACGTGCTCGCCGCCATGACCTGGTCACTCAAGGCCTTGCGCACGCGGGCCCCCGTGGTGCGCTAAAGCATTTTCAAAGACGTCGAAATCGAATTCTTTGAAAATGCTCTATGTTCTGAAAGATGAGGCCATGGCCGATCTGCAAAGCTGGCTGGCCAATGCCGAAGCCATGTGGACCATGCAACTGTCGAGCCACAAGGCGCATGCCGCCAAGGCGCGCAAATAAGCGCGGCGCTGATCGCCTCGATCCGGCTTGACGCCACGCCCGAGCACGCCTTTGTGCTGTTCACCGAGCAGATCTGGCAATGCTGGCCAACCGACCCCCTGTTCGCACTGACGCCGCCGGCTATGCCGCGCGCAAATTTCGGAAGTAGCTCTCGGCGAAGCGGCTCAAGGCGCTGGCGTGCGCTTGCATCTCCTCGACCTGACGCAAGACGTTGGAGCTGGCCGCGCCGGTGCTTTCGGTGGCTTCCTGCAACGCGCGCACGCCCGCGGCGGCTTCGCTGGCACCAAGCGACACCGTTTCGGCATTGCCGGCGATGGTGGAGGTTGCGGAGCTTTGCTCCGTCGCGGCGGCGGCCACCGCTGCGCTGATCTCGCGCACCTCTTCGATCATCTGGATCACTTCGCGCACCTGGCGCACGGCCTGCTCACTGACGCCCTGAATGTCCGTGATCTGCGCGGAGATATCCTCCGTGGCGCGCGCGGTTTGGGTGGCGAGGGCCTTCACTTCGCTGGCAACGACGGCAAAGCCCTTGCCCACCTCCCCCGCGCGGGCCGCTTCGATGGCGGCGTTGAGGGCCAGGAGGTTGGTTTGCTCGGCCACGTCTCCGATTACCGCCACGATGGCACCGATCTTCTCGACCTTGGCCGCCAGATTGGAGACAATGGAATTGGCCTGCTGGCCGCTGGCCGAGGCCTGCTGGGTGGCGTCCGCGGAGCGCGTCATGCGTGAGGCGATTTCATCCACCGAGGCGCTCAGCTGCGTTGCGGCGGCCGATATGCTCTGCACATTATCGGACGCGGAGGTGGCCGCGTTGGCTGCGCCAATCGATTCGCGCTGGGCCGAGGCCGCGGTCTGCTGCATCGCCGTGGCATCGCGTGACAGACCCACTGAGGCGCTGTTGAGGCTGGCCATCACCTCGGCGAGCTGCGCCGCGAAGCCACTGGCCAGGCTATCGATTTTGTGGGCGCGATCCCTGGCCGTCTTGCTCGATTCCACCTGCGCAATCTCGAGCGCTTCGCGGGTTTGTGCCGCGTCACGGAATTTTTCCAAGGCGCGGGCCATTTCGCCAATTTCATCGGCGCGATTGGCATGCGGTGCTTCAGCATTGGGATCGCCCGCGGCCAGGCGGCTCATGGCCTGCGCGAGCTGGGTCATCGGCCCGACGATGCTTTTGCGCGCGAACCAGGCCCCCGTCACCACCGCTGCGACGGCAAGCAAAGCGGCGAGCGCCAACACCAGGCGCGCGGCATTGGCCACTTTTTCAGCGTTTACGGCATCGCGTTTGGCGCTGGCCTGGATGACATCCGAGGCCTCTTCCATCGCCACTTCCAACTCGTGGAAGGCGTCTTGAAAGCCGGCCAGGAGCGCGCGGGCGCGCGCGGGATCGTCCTTGGCGGCAGCTGCCAGCTCTTCACCTGAATCCACATAGGCTTCCAGAACCGGCTTTAACCGCCCGATCAGCTCGACAATCTTCGGGTCTTTCGAGAGGGTCTCATTCTCCGCGACCATGGAGCGGAAGCTGGCCACATGCGCCTCAAGCCCTGCTGTCGCCTCGCTCAAGGAAATGCCCAGATCCGCCTCGTTCGACATCAACACCCGCAGCACATCCCCGCGGATGGCATCGTGCATCATGTCCGATTGCAAATGATTGCGCAGCACTTGGGCGGAAACTTGCGTCTGCTTGAGACTATTGCCGAGATCGGTGACGGCCCAAACGCCAAGGCCGCCAGTGGCCAGCGTCATCGCCGAAAGGGCGATGGCGGCCTGCGTCGTTCTGGCATTGATGGATTTCGCTTGCATGCTGGCCCCCTCATCGAACTGGGTGCGGATATGCGGGCTTGCTTAAGCCCCAAGGCAGCCCCGACACCTAAGTAACCTTGTCAATGTTCGAGAGGTGAACGGATAAGATTAACGGCGCATGAAGCCTCTATGTCTTGGTCGCTGCTTGACCCGTCTTATTCTCGATGCCCGCGATCTGCATCGTGTTGGCGCGCGCAGATGCGGCCCTGCGGGCGGGGCGGCCATCGTGAATAAGGCGGTCTAAAGCGAAACATCCCCCTCGTGCTCGATTTCCACCGGGCCGGTCATCAGCACGCGGTCATCGCTGGCGCGCCATTCGATGGTGAGTGTGCCGCCGTCCAGCTCCACATCGGCGCGGCGCTCGCTGAGGCCCGCGCGGTGCGCGGCCACAATCGCCGCGCAGGCACCCGTGCCGCAGGCTTTGGTGAGGCCCGCACCGCGCTCCCAAACCCGCAGGCGCAGCTGCGTGCGCGTGCGCACCTCCAAAAAGCCAACGTTCACGCCTTCGGGAAAATACGGATCGGTGGCGATGCCCGGGCCGATCAGCGCCACCGGAGCCTGGGCGACCTCGGCAACGAAGAACACCGCGTGCGGATTGCCCATATTGACGCCGCCTGGCGCGGTGAACACCGTGCCGTCCGGCGCAGTGACGCTGTAATCGAGATGCACGGTATCGCAGGGGCGCGAAACCGGGATTTCCTCCCATTTCAGCAAAGGAGAGCCCATATCCACGGTGATCAAGCTCTCGGCCGACCAGGCTTTCAAGACGCCGGCCCGGGTTTCGATCTTGACGCTGGGGCCAGGGTTTTCGCCTAGCAAAAGCTGGCCAACGCAGCGCGCTGCATTGCCGCAAGCGCTCACTTCCTGGCCATCGGCATTCCAAATGCGCATGAAGGCATCACCGCGCACGGAGCGCTCGATGGCGATCACCTGATCGCAGCCCACGCCGGTCTCGCGGCTGGCGATGGCGGCGGCCTGCGCCGGGGTGAGATCCAGGGCCCCGTGGGCCCTTGCGTCAAACATGACGAAATCATTGCCACACCCGTTCATCTTAAAGTACCGCATGGGGCGGCCCTACCTCTTGCTGTTGGCGACATATGGCTTGTAGCGCCGTTTGGTTAAATTTGCAGAGAGCTTGGCCAATTGGCCGCAATCTGCTTGGGTAGGGGATCGGGGAGGAATGCCATGCGGGTAACAACGATCATCTTGGCGGTGCTCACGCTGTTAGGAGCCAGCGCTATGTCACAACCGAGTTATGCCGCCAAGGATCCGTTCCTGTGGCTGGAGGAGGTTGAGGGCGCGCGGGCCCTCGCCTGGGTGAAGGGCCAAAACACACGCAGCCTGGCCAGCCTGCAAGGCGATCAGCGCTACGGCCAGCTGGAGGCCGCGGCCTTGGCCATCGCGCAGGATCGCCGCCGTTTACCGCTTGGCGGAATCGGTGCGGGCTATGTGTGGAATTTCTGGCAGGACGAAAGCCATGTGCGCGGCATTTGGCGCCGCTCGAAGCTGGCCGCCTACCAAGTCGGGGCGCCGGTCTGGGAAACCATCCTCGATATCGATGCGCTGGCCGCCGCCGAGGGCAAAAACTGGGTTTTCAAGGGGGCGGAATGCCTGGAGCCGGAATGGCGCTTATGCATGATCGAGCTTTCGGATGGCGGCAAGGATGCCGTGGTCTGGCGCGAATTCGATATCGAGCGCAAAGCCTTTTATGATGCGGGCTTCGTGCTCGACGAGGCCAAATCCGGCGTCACCTGGAAGGATGCCAACACCCTGTTGGTGGCCACTGATCTGGGCCCCGGCACGCTGACGGAATCGGGCTATCCCTATATCCTCAAGCAATGGTCGCGTGGGCAGACGCTGGCGCAGGCCCCGGAAATTCTGCGTGGCCAGCCCACCGATGTGGCGATGAACAGCTTCTCGCTGCGCGATGAAAGCGGCACCCAAAGCCAGTTTGCGGTGGAGGCCAACACGTTTTTCAGCAGCACGCTGTGGCTGCTATCGGGCGATCGCCCCGTGCAATTGACCCTGCCGGAAAAGGCCTCGGTGCGCGGCCTGCACAAAGGGGAATTGCTATTCACGCTGGAGCAGGAATGGAGCATCGGGGGCAAGACCTATCTTTCTGGCTCGCTGCTCTCCACGCCGCTGGACGAAGCCACCAGCGCCAATCCGACAATTCGGACGGTATTCTGGCCAGGCCCGCGCGAAAGCATCGAAGATATCGCCGTCACCAAAGGGGCGGTGTTGGTCGCGGCCTTTCAGGACGTGAAGGGGCGCTTGCTGCGCTTTGGTTATGACGGGCGCGCTTGGGTGGAAAGCCAAATCCCCATGCCGCAAGCCGGCTCGATCAGCCTGGTGGGTTCCGATGTCAACGAGGACGTGGCCTTCGCCACCTTCCAGAGCTATCTCAAACCCAGCACTCTCTATGCGCTGGATAAGCGCGGGCCGGCCAAATCCATCATGGCTTTGCCCGATCAATTCGATGCCGATGGCGCCGAAGTCTTCCAATACGAAGCCGTTAGCAAAGACGGCACCAAGGTGCCCTATTTCCTGGTGCAGCCTAAGGGCGCACGTCGAGATGGCAGCCTGCCCACTTTGCTCTATGGCTATGGCGGCTTTCAGATCTCGCAAACGCCGAGTTATAGCGCCTATTTCGGCAAGCTGTGGCTGGAGCGCGGCGGGGCGTATGTCATCGCCAATATCCGCGGCGGCGGCGAGTTTGGCCCCGCTTGGCACCAAGCCGGGCTGAAACTCAAGCGCCAGGTGGTCTATGATGATTTCATTGCGGTAGCGGAAGATTTGATCAGCAAGAACATCACCAGCCCGCGCCGGCTGGGCATAATGGGCGGCTCCAATGGCGGCCTGTTGATGGGTGTGATGCTCGATCAGCGCCCCGAGCTGTTCCACGCTGCGGTGGTGCAGGTGCCCTTGCTGGACATGCTGCGCTACCACAAGCTATTGGCTGGCGCCTCTTGGGTGGACGAATACGGCTCCCCCGAAGTGAA
>JAKFWI010000020.1 GCA_021731965.1 Hyphomonadaceae bacterium
GCACGCCGCGCAGGGTGCTGGATGTGGGAACGGGATCTGGCGTCTTGGCTATCGCGGCGGCCAAGCTTGGCGCACGCGCCTTGGCGGTGGAGATCGATCCCCATGCCGGAGCCATCGCACGCGAGAACGTCCGCAGTAATGGCGTGGACAGGCGCGTGTACGTCCAAATAGGCGATGCGGCACAAGCGGCGCGCTGCGCTCCGCATCGCTTTGATCTGGTATTCGCGAACGTGCTACTGCGCCCTTTGCTGGCGATGGCCAAGCCGATCGCAGTCTCGCTGGCCCCAGGTGGGGTACTGATTCTCTCCGGCATTCTCACGCGCCAGGAGCCACTCATCCGCTTGGCTTACCATGCCCGGGGTCTGCGCCTGGTGCACCGGCGCAGCATTGAGGGGTGGGCCACCTGTGTATTCGAGCGCCCGCGCGCTCACACGAAGCGGATGCTCGGCAGGGGGCGTTGAGCCCGCGCCAAATTGTTCAACAGGCTTTGCGCGATTTCCAAAAATCTAAGGCTGACTGGGTGGCTTGGCTGGGACGCAACCAAAGGATGGCCGTGATCGGCGCTGGCCCGCAAAGTGATATCAATCGGGATCTCGCCCAGGAAAGGCACACCAAATTCGTGCGCCGTGCGCCGCGCGCCGCCTTCGCCAAACACCGGGATGCGTTCGCCCGCGGATGTCTCGTAATACGCCATGTTCTCGATCACGCCGAGGATCGGCACGGCCGTGCGCTCGAACATGGCGATGCCGCGCCGGACATCTGCGAGCGCCACTTCTTGCGGAGTCGAGACGATCACGGCCCCCGCAAGCGGCCCACGTTGCGCCAAGGTGAGGTGGGCATCCCCCGTGCCCGGCGGCAGATCGAGCACGAGGAGATCGAGCGGCTGGCCCCCTTCCCCCCAGGCCCCATCCTCCAGCAATTGGCGCAGCGCCTGCGAAACCATGGCCCCGCGCCAAATCATGGGCTCTTCGGGATTGACCAGATAGCCAACCGATAAGGTTTGCAGGCCAAAAGCCATGATGGGCTGGATGGTTTTGTTGGGCAAAACGCTGGGCCGCGCATGCAAAGTGCCAAGCATGGTGGGCAAAGAGGGGCCAAACACGTCCGCATCGAGCAGGCCGATGCGTAGCCCATGGGCCTGCAGCGCCAAGGCCAGGTTGACCGCGATGGTGGATTTGCCCACCCCACCTTTGGCGCTGGCTATTGCCACGATGCCGAGCGGGCGGGGCGATTTTTCCGCCGCGGCGGCCGTGAGCACCACGCGCGCCTCACGCACGCCTGTCAGCGCTTGCACGGCATTGACCGCGGCCTCCCGCGTGCTTTGGTAGCGCTCGCCTTCCCCTGCTGGGGCTTCGAGCGTGAAGGATAGCCTTCCGCTCGCCGCATCGAATTCCAGGCCGTGGATCCGCCCGGCCGCGTGCAGGCCGCTGCCGCTGGCAGGATCCACCACGCTGTCCAGCGCGCGCTGGGCCGCTTCAAGCAAAGCCGTCGAGGTTTCGTTCATGCTTGATCCATATCGCTAGATCGACATCAGAGAAAGTGGGGCCCATTTGTTGGTGCAAAATCGGCCTAATTCTAAAATTTAGCGCATTTTCGGGTGCAAGACGCCAAAAGCACCCCTGATCGAGTCCGGGTCAGGCTTTTTGTTGAAAATGCGCTGGCCAATCACATATTTAAAGCAGGCAGGATGCTGGCGTTAAGGTGCTAGCAGGCTGTTGAAGCACTCCCGCGAGCCGCGATGCGAAGCCGATTTTGTGCTCTCGGGCAGGAGAGGCCCAGTTCGCGTAGCAGTGCTACGGGGGCTGGGACACGACGAACCCGAAGCCGAAATCGGCCGCATCCCTCTAGGACGGCAGGATTTTTTGTCCTGAGGGCGTCGCCGGTCTTGCCCGATGCCCCGCATCGCGCTGCACCCGGCTCCTGCTCAGGAAAGGCAAAAAATTCTTGCCGTCGCGGCCGCGCTGGAGTTCTTCGACAGCCTGCTAGAGCATTTTCAAAGAAATCGAACTCGATTTCTGATTCGAAAAATGCTCTGATTCAATAAGTTAGAGCGCATTCGGACAGAAAACCGCAATTCCACTTTTCCTGAAGGCGCTCTAGCGGCAAGAACAGAGGCTGATGCGACCGAATCAGCTCAAATTGGGTGAATCCGCTCGACACCTAGGGGTGAGACCCGTTCTCATCGCAAAAGCGCGTTCCACGTCTCGGGAATTGGTCGAAATTTTGTAACGGAAAGCACAGCATGCCCTGGAATGATTCGGCAGGTGGCCCCGGTGACGGCGCTGGAAATAGCCCTGGTGGCGGTTCGGGCGGCAATCCTTGGGGCGGCGGCTCGCGCCCCCCTTGGGGGCAAACGCCGCGCGGCGGCAGTTCAGGTGGCGGATCGAACGGGCCAGGCGGGCCCGGGGCTGATCTCGAAGAGATGATGCGCCGAATGCAGGAGCGTTTCCGCGGCGGGGCCGGCGGGGACGATCGCACGCGCTTCGGGCGTGGAGCTGGTATCCTCGGGGCCATCGTGGTGGCCGGCTGGCTCGCCTCAGGGGTTTACGTGGTCAACGAGGGGGAGCAGGGCGTCGTCACCAGTTTTGGGGCCTTCAGCTCGGTGGCCAATCCCGGCCTTGGGGCGCATGTGCCCTGGCCGGTGCAAAGCATTCGCATCGAGCCGGTTTCCCTGCAACGCCAAGCCGAGATCGGCCAGCGCAACGGCAAGGCTTACCGCGACGAGAGCTCCATGCTGACGCGCGATCAAAGCATCGTGGATGTCAATTTCATCGTGCAATGGCGCGTGAAGGATATCAAAGCCTTCGTATTCAATGTCCGCAACCCCGATGAATTGGTCTTTGCCGTCGCCGAAAGCGCAATGCGCGAAGTGGTCGGGCAGCGTGATTTGGATCAGATCATCACCACCCAGCGCTCCCAGGTGCAACTGGCGACCCTGGAATTGATGCAACGCACACTGGATTCTTACAATGTGGGCGTGGAAATCGCGCAGGTCCAGTTGCAGTCTGCTGCGGCACCCGCCGAAGTCATCGATGCCTTCAACGATGTGCTGCGCGCCGAGCAAGAGGCCGAAGCCACCATCAATGAGGCGAATAGCTATCGCAACCAGATCGTGCCGCAGGCCCGCGGCGATGCGCAAAAGCAATTGCAGGATGCCAGCGCCTATAGTGAGCAAGTGGTGCGTGAAGCCAAGGGGGAGGCGGCGCGCTTCACCCAGATCTATGAGCAATATCGGCTTAACCCGAGGGTGACCCGCCAGCGCCTCTATCTGGAAACGGTGGAGCGCGTCTTTGCTGGTGCCAACAAGGTGATCGTCGACGGCAAAGCCGGGTCGCTGAACTATTTACCGCTCGATCGGCTGTTGGGTGCCAAACCCGCCCCCACCGAGCCGAGCCAACCGCAAGCGAGTGCACGATGAGCCAGAGATTATGGATATGGGCGGCGGGCCTGTTTGCCGCGCTGCTGGTGTTGACCAATACGTTTTACGTGGTGCCGCAGACGCATCAGGCGCTGGTGCGCCAGTTCGGCAAAGTGGTGCGCGCCATCAATGTCGGCTCGTCCGGCCGGCCAGGCTTGTATATCAAAGCCCCCTTCCTCGAGGACGTGGTGACGTTCGATAAACGCAATATTGGCGCGACCTTGGTGGGCAACGATCCCATCGTAGCGTCAGATCAACAACGGCTGGTGGTGGATGCGTTCACGCGCTGGCGCATCAAAGACCCGCTGCAGTTTTACCAGACGCTGCAAAGCGAAAGCCGGGCCGAAGCGCAACTGCAATCCATCATGAACGGCACTTTGCGCCGCGTCTTGGGTAACGCGCCATCGGGGGAGATCATTTCCGGACAGCGGGCGGCTTTGATGCGCACGATTGCCAAGGATATTCAGATCGAGGCCAAGAAATACGGCATCACCATTGTAGATGTGCGGATCCGCCAGGCCGATCTACCTCCTGAAGTCGCTGAGCGGGTGTTTGAGCGCATGCGCACCGATCGCTCCAAAGTGGCGGCACAGGAGCGCGCGGAGGGCAAAGAGCAGGCCACCCGCATCCGCGCCGAGGCCGAGCGTGAGCGCACCGTCATCACCGCCACAGCGCGTGAGCAGGCCGAAACCACACGCGGCGGCGGGGATGCAGAACGGGCCAAGATTTTCGCCGAAAGCTTCGGCAGGGACCCCGAATTCGCTGCCTTTTACCGCTCCATGCGCGCCTATGAGGCGGCCTTGCCGCCCGGCACGGCCATGGTGATTCCCGCGGACGGCGAATTTTTCAAATATTTGAAAGATAAGGACGCACGCTGAAGGCGCGCCTTGCGGCTGCCCAATTGCGTGTTTACTTCCTGAGCCGTTAGGCTGGCTTGAAAAGCTTGTCCAATGAGGCGCGAAGCAGGGATGCGGTACACTTGATGAGCGTTATGAGGATCGCCGCTGTCGCCGCGTGCGCTGGGGTCATGCTGCTGCACGGCGGGGCGGCGCGTGCGCAGGAGACTCCCCATGATTTCGTGCGCCTTTCGCATGAGTTGATGCCGGCCGTTGTCAACATCGCCACCACCCAAAAGGTGCGCGGCCTTGATGATATCCCAGCTTTTCCGCGCGGCTCTCCGCTGGAGAAGTTCAACGACGAGCTTAATCTTGATGGAGCCGATGAGATCAACTCGCTTGGCTCCGGCTTTATTATCGATGCGACCGGCGTGATTGTCACGAATAACCATGTCATTGAAAACGCTGATAAGATTGAGGTGATCTTCGCCGATGGCGAACAGCTCAAGGCCGAAGTGATCGGGCGCGATCTGGCCACCGATATCGCAGTGCTGCGGGTGAAATCCGCCCGGCCGCTGCCCTTTGTGAAGCTTGGTGACAGCAATAATGTCGAGATCGGCGAGTGGGTCATCGCCATCGGCAATCCCTTCGGCCTAGGAGCTTCGGTTTCTGCGGGGATTATCTCGGCGCGCAATCGCGACATCGGCGCGGGCACCTACGACGATTTCCTGCAGACGGATGCGGCGATTAATCGCGGCAATTCGGGCGGCCCGCTGTTCAGCATGAATGGGGAGGTCATTGGCGTGAACACCGCCATCGTCAGCGCCACTGGTGCCTCGGTGGGGGTAGGCTTCGCCGTGCCATCAGATCTGGTGCGCACCGTGGTTTCGCAGCTGATCCAATATGGCGAGACGCGGCGCGGCTGGCTGGGTGTACGGCTGCGGGCGGTGACACCAGAGGCGGCACGGCGCAATGGCTTGACACGGCCACGTGGGGCGCTGATCGCAGGGCTCACCGAGGGCGGCCCGGCCGCGAAAGCTGGCCTGCGCCCTGGCGATATCGTGGTCAGCTATGGCGGCAAGGAAACTCCGGAAACGCGCGTGCTTTCCAGGCTGGTGGCGGATACCGCGATCGGGCGCTCCATGCCGTTAGAGTTTCTGCGCAATGGCAAGCGGATGACGGCCACCGCCACCGTCACCCGACTGGAGCCAAACGACCCGGCCAAGCGCCCCGCCGCGCGCACGACGGACTCCGCGCCTGACCCCGTCCCGGGCGTGGCGGGCGAGCAGGGTGCTGTATTCGGCATGCGCCTGGCGGAAATCACGCGCGAGCTGCGACGGCGCTTCCGCCTCGATCCGGAGGTGAACGGCCTGGTGGTGCTGAGTGTGGAGACGGGCTCGCCAGCGGCGGGCAACGTGCAGGAAGGTGATGTCATCCTCGAAATGGCCTTCCAGCCGGTCGAGACCATCGCCGAAGCGCGCGCACAAGCTGCCCGCGTGGACAAGCGCGCGCCGATTTTGCTCTATCTCGATCGCGGCGGGGACAAAACCTTTCGCCAAATCGAAGCGCGCAAATAACCAAGACGGTTTCGGTTAATCTCCATCCACGTGCTCGGCGCGCTTATAGCCCTGGAAATACAGCGCGGCGGTGAGATCGGTGTGCTGGATGCGGGCCGTTGCGAGGGCGCTGAGCACGGGTTTGGCGCGGTAAGCGATACCCAGCCCCGCCATGCTGATCATGGCCGCATCATTGGCTCCATCCCCGATGGCCATGGCTTGGCAAGGCGCGATGCCTAGCTGTGCGCATTCGGCCGTGAGGCGTGCAGCCTTGGCCTCTTTGCCAATAATCGGTTGGCCCACCGCGCCGGTCAGGCGCCCGTCCGCGAGTAATAGCGTGTTGGAAACTTCGGCGTCAAAGCCTGCCTGTACCTGCACGCGCCGCGTGAAATAGGAAAATCCCCCCGAAACCAGCACGCAGCGCGCCCCAAAATGCGCCATAGTGATCACCAAAATTCGCGCGCCGGGGTTAAGCCGCACACGCTCATCATAACAGGCCGCAAGGGTCGCCTCGCTCAGCCCCGCCAGGAGGCGCACTCGGCTGCGCAGCGCTTCCTCGAAAGCCAATTCTCCGCGCATGGCGCGTTCGGTGATCGCGGCGATCTGCGCCTTTTTGCCCGCATAATCGGCCAATTCATCCAGGCATTCGCACGAGATAATGGTGGAATCCATATCGGCCAAAAGCAGAAGCTTTTGCCGGTTGGCCACAGGCTGGAAGGCGTAATCCACGGGCAGGGGATCGAGCACCAGCTTCAGATCGGCCAAACCGGGCAAGAAATCGTCCGCAAGCAGCCAATCCTCGGCGCGCCCCGCTTCCAGGCTGCGTATCTCTGGCGCTGAGGCAAGGGCATCGCGCAGGGCTGCGCCTGCAGCGCGCAAGGCTTCTCTGCTTGGGGCCACTAGGGTAAGCACATGCGCCATGCCCGCAAACCTTCCTTTTCAGCGCCGCGCTCTATTGATCATGGGGCCGACGGCCAGCGGCAAATCGGCGCTGGCGCTGGACTTGGCGCGGATCGCTCAAGCGGATGTCATCAATGCCGATGCCCTGCAAGTCTATGGCGATTTGCGGGTGCTTTCTAACCGCCCTGGGCCACAGGAATTGGCCGCCGCGCCGCATCGCCTATTTGGCTATGTGGATGGGGAAATACGCTACAGCGTCGGGGCCTGGCTAGAGGCCGCGCGCGCCGCGATCCACAGCGCTTGGGCGGCGGGGCGTAATGTCATCTTGGCGGGTGGCACGGGGCTTTACTTCAAGGCGTTGACCGAAGGGCTGGTCGATGCGCCGCCGGCGGACCCGGCCTTGCGCGCGGCTTTGGCCGAGGAGGCAAAGCAGGCCGGCCTGGGCGCGCTCTATCACCGGCTGCGCGCGCTCGATCCCGCCACCGCCGCACGCCTCGCTCCGGGGGATGCGCCGCGCATCCTGCGGGCGTTGGAAATCGTAATCGCCACCGGAGAATCGCTAGCTGTTCTGCAAAGCCGGAGCGCAGGGGCGCTGCCAAAGGAGGGCTGGCGCGGGGTGTGCCTCGCGCCGGACCGCGCCATCTTGCGCGACCGCATCGCCGCGCGCTTTACGGGCATGCTGGGGCAGGGCGCACTCGATGAGGCCGCGGGCCTGGCCAAGCGTGGCCTGTCACCCGCTTTGCCCGTGATGAAGGCCTTGGGCGTGCGTTGGCTGATCGCGCATCTGGCCGGGGAACTAAGCCTCGAAGCGGCGGAGAGCTGTATCGTGCGGGATACCCAGCGTTACGCCAAACGCCAGCGCACTTGGATGGCGCATCAAATGCCCGGCTGGCATCGGCTTGATGGATCCGCGCCCGCTGATTGGCTGGAAGGCGCGCTGGCGGCCTGGACCGCGCCTCGATCCGAACATGGTTAATCATTCGTTTAGAAAAGCAGGCGCAGGCTCCTGATCAGGCGGGTCGCTCATTGGCTGGGATCCGCGCAAGCGGAGTGTGGCCACAATGATTCCCTTTGGCTGGCATTATTGGCGCGGCGCATCGAAGAATAACTACCGTTTCAAGATCACGCTCACGCGTGCGGGTTTGCCCAGTGAGGGCGGCGGGATTTATGTTTTCGTGCGCCGCTGGTTCTTCTTCTTCCTGCAGCCACTTTATGTGGGACAGGCGAAAAACTTCCGGGAGCGCCTTTTTGGCCATGAGAAATGGCCGCGGGCGATCTACAAATTCGGCGCGACGGAGCGCCATGTTTTGCGCGTCGTCACCGATCCAGATCGCAATTCCATCGAAGAAGATCTGATCCGCGGCCTCAATCCGCCGATGAACAAGGTCTTGGTGGTGCGTGCCGGAAAAAATCGGCCCGTGCATCAGGCGCTGGACCGCTGGTGGTGGGTGCGTAATCGCCTGCGTTTGTTCAGCAGACGGGCGCATGACCGCAACCATCCGCAACAACACGCGCGCTGAAAGCGCCATTAGGGCTTGACGGCGCGGTGCGCAGCCCCGATGCGCTGCGCCCGTGATACCTCCTCCGACTTTTCCTGCCCGCAAGCGGCACTGGGTGGCGCTCGCGGTACTGGCCGCCAGTGGGCTCGTGCTTATTGTCGGCATGTTGGCGCTGGAAATCGAGGCCGCAAACGTGGCCGCTTTGCTGGCCCAATGGCGCACCGCCTGGTGGGCACCGACGGCAGTGATCGTCTGCTTCACTGCGTTGGCTTTTCTCGGTGCGCCGCAAGTGGTGCTGATTTCGGGGACGATGCTGGCCTTTGGGCCAATTTGGGGCACGGCGTTATCCTGGTGCGCCACCATGATGTCCGCTTGCGTTGGCTTTTGGCTGGGCCGCTGGGTTGGCTCCGAGCAGATCACGCGCTGGGGCGGCGGCGCTTTGCTGGGCCGCATTGCCGGCTTTGTGGCACGGCGCGCCATGCTGAGCGCCTTTCTGGTTCGCTTTATCCCGGCAGGCCCGTTTCTGGTGGTTAACGCGGCCTTGGGGGTCAGCGGGATGGCTTTTTGGCGCTTTGTCGTGGGGACGGGCATCGGGATCACCCCCAAAATTGTGCTTCTGGCTTCTTTGGGCGGTGCACTCAGTTGGCTGGTCGCCAATGCCAATAGCTGGATCGTGTGGATTTCCTT
Organism: Hyphomonadaceae bacterium; assembly: GCA_021731965.1. Lineage (GTDB taxonomy): Bacteria > Pseudomonadota > Alphaproteobacteria > Caulobacterales > Aquidulcibacteraceae. Next base: position 8,897 of record JAKFWI010000020.1, read on the forward strand.
GGCTGTGGTCCTGCTTGGTGGGGCGGGGTTATGGCTGGCAGTGCGCCACCGCCAAAAAGAATCTCCGCTACTCCCCCCGGAAAAGCAGTAATGCGTCTTGGATCAGCCACCTTCTGGCACCAGGAAGGGCGTGCGCCGCGACGATTTGAGCCGGCTAGGTGCCGCAGCCGCTGGCGTCGGCGCGCGGTATGCTGTTTGCTCTGACGGTGTACAAGCCAGCGGGAGTGATTCTCGTCGGAAGCGCCGTTCGGCTCTGAGGTGAAGTGGCACATGTTTGGCAGATTTTTTGGTTTGGTGGCTCCCGATCTAGCGATCGATCTCGGCACCGCAAATACCCTGATCTACGTCAAGGGTCGCGGCGTGGTGCTCAATGAGCCCTCGGTGGTGGCCTATGTCGTCGAAGGCGGGCGCAAGGTCGTCTATGCCGTCGGCGCTGAAGCCAAAAGCATGCTGGGCAAGACGCATCGGACGATGGACGTCATCCGCCCGCTGCGGGATGGGGTGATCGCGGATTTCGAAGTCGCCGAGGAAATGATCAAGCAATTCATCCGCAAGGTCATGCCGCGGCCAACCTTGATCTCGCCACGCATCATCATATGCGTCCCCACGGGGGCAACGGCGGTGGAGCGCCGCGCCATCCTGGAGAGCGCGCAGGCCTCCGGTGCGCGCCGCGTGGAATTGATCGAAGAGCCGGTGGCCGCCGCGGTGGGCGCGGGCCTGCAGATCGATGATCCGGCTGGGTCCATGGTCGTCGATATCGGCGGCGGTACCACCGAAATCGCCGTGCTGTCGCTGGGAGGCGTGGTCTGGTCACGCTCTTTGCGGGTGGCGGGTGACCGCATGGACGAGGCCATCATTCAATATTTGCGGCGCACGGAAAATCTCCTGATTGGGGAATCCACCGCGGAAAAAATCAAAAAGGAAATCGGCACGGCCAAAGCCCCCGATGAGGGCCGCGGCCTGACGATGACGATCAAGGGCCGCGACAATCTCAATGCTGTGCCCAAGGAAATCACCGTGACGGAGGCCATGGTCGCGGAGGCATTGCAAGATCCCGTGCATTTGGTGGTGGAGGCTGTGAAGCAGGCCTTTGAGCAAATGCCACCCGAACTCGCCGCAGATATCTATGATCACGGCATCATGCTGACGGGCGGCGGCGCGCTGCTGCGCAATCTTGATGTCGTCTTGCAAGATCGCATCTCTATTCGCGTCTCGGTCGCGGACGATCCCTTGACCTGCGTGGTCATGGGCTGCGGCAAGGCGCTCGAGCAATTAGGCAAGCCAGAGGCCCGGCGCCTGCTGATGCAGGACGTGTGACGGGTGGTTGGAGGGCTATCGCGTGTTCAAACGTAGGCGCGCCCGCCGCCCAGGCGTGACCATCACCGGAGGGTTCATCGCCACAGGCGTGGTGCTGGTGATTCTGCTGGCGCTGCTGTTTGGCAGACGCGAGCACGACGGGGCGGATGCGTTGCGCATCGGGGCCGATGACGCGCTGACCGTCAGCGAGGGGCGCGATGGGGGCTTGGTTGGGCGCATCGCCAACGCCACGGAAGAATTTTCCACGGTGTTTGATGCGGCGCAGCGCGTAAAGGAGCTCGAGGCAGAAAATGCCAAGCTGACGCGCTGGCGCGAAATCGCGCTGATGTTGTCCGAGCGCAGCGAGCGCTACGAAGCCTTGCTTAACATGCCCAAGGAATCCTTTGGCGTGGGGCTTTCCCCAAATGGCGCGATCGGTGCCCGGCTGATCCTCGATGCCGGCGGCCCTTTGCGGCGCACGCTGTTGGCCAATGCTGGCTATGATCAAGGCGTGCGGCGCGGCTATGTGGCGCTCAATGAGCACGGGATGGTGGGCCGTGTGGTCAGCGTCGGGCGGCGCAGTGCCCGCATCCTCTTGCTGGATGATTACAACTCTCGCGTGCCAGTGATCGGTGAGCAAAGCCGCGTGCGCGCCGTGATGATTGGCGATGTGGGCACCCGCGCCAATCTGGACATCGTGGGTGCCAATCTGGCCCCGCCAAAGCTTGATTTCCTGGTCGGCGCAACAGCGCTGCGGGCGGGAGAGCGGATCATCACCTCGGGTGATGGCGGCTTGTTCCCGCGCGGGGTGCTGGTCGGCTGGGCGGAGGCGCGGCGCAATGGCGATTGGCGCGTGCGGCTGGCATCATCGCGCGCACCGATCGATTATGTGCGCTTGGTGCCGTTTGCTCCAGCCCCCGGCCCGGAAGCCGAGCCCGCGCCGGATTCCGCGCAATCGATCTTCCTGGCCGCGAGACCCTCACGCGAATCGCCGGTGGCGGTGGCAACACCGCCCGTTGAGCCGCCCGCCAAACCGCCAACGCCGCGTGCGCCTTTGCCGTCCACCACCGCAGTGGCTCCGGAGGCGCTCGCCGCTGGCATCGCGGAGGAGTGACGTGGCCCTGCTTCGTTTAGAGGGCCTGCTGTGGATCAAGCGCTCCTTAGGGCTGCTCGTCGCCATAGCCTGCAGCGTGAGCCCGGCTTTGCCCTTTGCTGCTTTCCTGACGCAGCCGCCTTTGCCCTTCGCGGCCATGTGGCTGGCCTATGGCTGGGCCGCTGATGGCGGCGGCGGCTGGCGGGCACCGGTGATCATTCTGCTACTTGGGCTGGTGCAGGATTGGCTGTCGGGTGGGCCTCTAGGGCTTTACGCTTTGATGTTCATGGGTGCCTATGTGATCGGCGGGCGGGCAGCGGGCGTGATGCGCAGCGCCAATTTCCTTTCGCCCTGGGTCGGGCTGGTGGTGACGCTGGTGGGGGTGTTGGCCTTGGCCGCCCTTGCCGTGCCTTTGGCGCTGGGCCCCGATACCGGCTTGGGTGCTTTTGGCATCACTTTGCTGGTAACGGCAGCGCTTTTCCCCTTGGTGCGCCCGCTTTATATGAATGCAAAGACAGGGAAAACTCCATGAGTGGCAAACGCGATCTCATGAATGTATTCAACCGCCGGGTGGCGGTGCTTGGCGCGTTAGGCGCGGCCGGCTTCGGCAGCGTGATCGTTCGGCTTGGCTATTTACAGGTTGAGAACACGCTCAATACGCTGCGTGGCAAGACCTCCTATTCCGATGCGGTGGACGAAAACCGCTTTGATCTGCACGTGCTGCCACCGCCGCGAGGCATTCTCTATGATCGCTTCGGCGAGGTACTGGCCAATACTAGCCCCAATTATCGGGTCATGGTCGTACCTGAGGCGACGCAAGGGCGGCTCGAGGACGTGCTGCGCCAGGTGGGGGCGCTGCTTAATCTGCCGGAAGACGTCATCGAGGCGCGGATCCGCAAGGCCAAACGTGCGCGCCGCTTCGATTCCATGTTGGTGCAGGAAGGCCTTGATTGGCAGCAATTCTCCGCGGTGAACGTGTTTTTGCCGGAGCTGCCGGGCATCAAGGCTGAGGCGGGGGAGCTGCGCTATTATCCCTATAAATCCGCCTTCGCGCACCCTATCGGCTATGTGCAAAGGCCCAGTCAGCTGGAAATCGATCGCTCGGAAATCTCCAATCCCGGGGCCGGCATCTATCTGCGCAATCCCGATGTGCGTGTTGGGCGTTCGGGGCTGGAGGCCCGCCTGGAGCCAAGCCTGCAAGGGGTGGCTGGCTGGCGTAAGGTTGAGGTCAATGCCACGGGCCGGGTGGTGAGCGAGACGGTGGGGCAATCGCGCAAGCCCGTGGATGGGGCCGGGACCATCCTCACGCTGGACGGACCCTTGCAGCGTGCGGCGATGGAGCGCATGGGCGGGGAAAGCGCCGCCGCCGTGATCATGGACATCCAATCGGGTGAGGTGCTGGTTTTGGCATCGGCTCCGGGCTTTGATCCGAACGCTTTCGTCAATGGCATTGGCTCGGAAGAGTTCAAAACCTTGAACGAGAACGAATACAAGCCCCTGTTCCACAAGGCCGTCACCGGGGCCTACAAGCCGGGCTCCACTTTCAAAATCGTGACGGCGCTGGCGGCCTTGCAGGCCGGCAAGGACCCGGCCGAGCGGCACAATTGCCCCGGATATTATGTCTATGGCGGCCGGCCTTTCCATTGCTGGAAAAAAGGCGGGCACGGCTCGGTGGATATGCACGGCGCGCTCAAGGGCTCGTGCAATGTGTATTTTTTCCAAGCGGCGCTGCGCGCGGGGCAGGATCGTATTGCGGCCATGGCGCGTGCGTTGGGCTTTGGCACCGCTTTTGATATTGATCTGCCCGCCGTGCAGGCCGGCATCGTGCCTGACCAGGCCTGGTGGGAATCGCAGCATGACGATCCCTTCCCATCGGGGATGACCCTCAATACCGGCATCGGGCAGGGGGATTTGCTGGTCAGCCCGCTGCAATTAAGCGTGGCCACCGCGCGCTTGGCCTCCGGCATGGCGATCGAGCCCATTTTGGTGCGTGAAACCTTGGGCCGCTCGGGGACTACGGCTCCGCGCAGCCTCGATGTGCCCAAGGAGCACCGCGATATCGTGCTGGCCGGCATGTATGCCGTGTGCAACGAGCCGGGCGGAACCGCGATTTCGGGCGGCGATTTGCAATTGGTGCGCGATCCCAGCTCGGGCCGAGCCGTGCCGCTGGAGCAGGGCCCTGGTTTCGAGCGCGTGCGCATGGCCGGCAAAACCGGCACAGCGCAGGTGCGGGTGATCTCCGCAGCGGAGCGGGTGACCGGCGTAAAACGCAACGAAGATTTGCGCTGGGGGCTGCGCGATCATGCGCTGTTTATCTGTGTCGCGCCCTGGGATAAGCCGCGTTATGCCTGCGCGGTGGTGGTGGAGCATGGCATGGCCGGCTCACGCGTGGCCGCGCCCATGGCCCGCGATATCCTGCGGGTGGCGCTGATGGATGATCCACTTGGCCGCACGCCAACGACATTGGCGCAGATCCAAGGCAAAGGGCGGCGCGCATGACCCTGCAGATCAACAATCCGCGTCCAACCAGCCTCGCTGACCGGCTGCGCAAAATGCATTGGTTGATCATCACATTGCTCTGTGCGCTGGCGGCGATCGGCGTGCTGATGCACTTCTCGGTGACCGATGGCTCCTGGACCGGGCGCCCGGTGGATCACGCCACGCGCTTCGGCATTATTCTGGTGTTTGTCATCGGCATCTCATTGCTGGATAGCCGGATTTGGATTGCCTTGGCTTATCCGCTCTATGTGCTGGCTTTGGTGTTGCTAATCGGGGTGGAGCTGATTGGGGTGACGCGCCTTGGAGCGCAGCGCTGGCTGGAATTGGGCCCCATTGGCTTGCAGCCTTCCGAGCTGATGAAGATTGCCATCGTGCTGGCGCTGGCGCGCTATTATCAAAACCTGGATCCGCGCCGCACGGGGCAGATCCTGCCGCTCCTGACGCCCATCGTGATGATTGGGGTGCCGACGGCCTTGGTGATGCACCAGCCCGATCTAGGCACCGCTTTGCTGATCGCCGGCTCTGGCTTTGGCCTGATGTTCTTGGCCGGTTTGCGCTGGCGATACATCATCGCTGCGGCAGCGGTGGCGCTGCCATCGGCTATTTATGCCTATTTCTTCGTGCTGCAGACCTATCAGCGCCAGCGGGTGGTGACCTTCCTCGATCCCGATGCTGATCCGCTGGGCGCGGGCTATCACCAGCTACAATCGCGCATTGCCATCGGCTCTGCGGGCCTGTTCGGGCAAGGCTATGGCGAGGGGCCGCAAAGCCAGCTGGATTTTTTACCAGAAAAGCACACCGATTTTATTTTCACGATGATCGTGGAGGAATTCGGCTTGTTTGGAGCCTTCCTGGTGGTGGGTTTGTTTGTTTGGCTGCTGACTTTGGTGATGCGCGTGTCGGTGCAGGCCAAATCCCTGTTCGCGCGGCTGGCGGCCGGCGGGGTCGGCATCACCATAGCACTTTATGTGCTGATCAACACCTCCATGGTCATCGGTCTGGTGCCGGTCGTGGGAATCCCGCTGCCTTTGCTGTCCTTTGGCGGCACGGCCATGCTGACCATTATGGCCGGGGTGGCGATTGTCCTGTCCATCCACCTCAATCGCGATGCCTCGACCTCGCGCAGTTTCGTGTGGTGATGCCCGACCAAGCCGAAGGGTTTGATCAGGCAGCCACAAGACTAGAGCGGATCCCGATTTGACCTATCTCAGGTCAAATCGGGTGAATCCGCTCTACGCTAAGGGATTAGACCCGTTCTGTTGCGAAAACCGCGTCACACTTTTCGGGAACGGGCTAGGCCGCTTTGCGCTCCTCGATCCACTTATCGACGATGGAATCCAGCACCGATAGGGGCACCGATCCATTGGTCAGCAGCGTATCGTGAAAGCTGCGCAGATCAAACTTATCGCCCAACGCGGCTTGCGCCTTGGCGCGCAGCCGGTTGATGGTTTCGCGCCCGACCATATAGGCCGTGGCCTGGCCCGGCCACACGCTGTAGCGCTCCACTTCGGTGGCGACTGAGCTGCGCTGATCCCCCGTCACGCTCACCATATAATCAATGGCTTTTTCACGGCTCCAGCGCTTGGAATGGAGGCCGGTATCCACCACCAGACGCGCGGCACGGAAAGTCATGGATTGCAGATAGCCCAGCCGGCCAAGCGGATCATTTTTATAGACCCCGACTTCATCGGCCAATTGCTCGGAATAGAGCGCCCAGCCCTCGCCATAGCCAGAAAACCACAAAATGGCGCTGCGGATGAAGGGCAAACCCGTGCTTTCTTGCTGCACCGAGCCTTGCCAATGGTGGCCGGGCACGCCCTCGTGATAGGTGAGCGTGGGCAGCGTGAATTTGGGCCATTCCGCCGTATCGCGCAGATTGATGTAATACGCGCCGGGGCGTGAGCCATCGAGCGCGGCCGATTGGTAATAGCCGCCTGGCGCGCCAGCCTCGATATAGGGCGGGACACGCTTCACCTCGAGCTTTGCCTTCGGCGATACGCCAAACACTTCCGGCATGCGTGCCTCGATGGCCTGCACTTGGCGGTTAAGATCGCTGAGCAGCAATTGCTTGCCGGCATCAGTATTGGGGTAGATTTGCGACTTATCCTCGGAAAGCTTCTGGATCCGTTCGGCCACGCTGCCTTTGGTCAAACCCCGGGCATCGAGGATGGCATCCATTTCGATGGTCAATTGATCGATCAGCTTGAGGCCCAAAGCGTGGATCTCGTCTGGCGTGAGATCGGTGGTGTTCCAGGCCTTCAAGGCGGCGCGGTAGAGCGCATCGCCATTGGGCAAGCGCCACACGCCCGCATCATGCACAGCGCGGGGGCGGATGGCCTCCAGGGCGGCGATCTGGCGGCGGTAAGCCGGCAAGACCATGTCGCGCGTGATGACCAGCGCCTGGTCGTTCATGCCAGCGTGATCGAGGCCCGTGACCTCCTTGGCGCGGCGCACGAAAGACGACACCAGCACGGTATCCTGCGGCTTTTTGGCCGCGAAATCGCGCAATTGTTTCAGCGCCCCATCGATCACGAAATCGGGGGGGATCACACCGCCTGCCGCGTCCGTCTCGATCCGGCTGGTTTCTTGATCCAGCACGCGCGCAAATTCCTTCAGGCGATCAAGATAATCCGCGGCGCTCTGGACACTGTTGATCTGATGCTGGCTATCGAGGAAATCGGGCACGGCGGTGAACGCGCCGCCCAATTGCGTCACCACATAGGGCTGCACTGCGCCATTGCCATAGGTTCCGTAGCCAAAATTCGTCCCCTCGATGGAATAACCCAAGGCCGTCGTCACCACGCGCTGGGATACACCATCCTGGTGCGATAGCTCTCCTGTCGGTATCGCCTTGAGCGCGGCCACTGCGGTGCGGGCGATCTCGGCGGCCCGGTTGAGCCCCGAGGCCGAATAATCCGAAAGGCGATTGTTGAAGCGCCCGCCCGCTTGCTCTTCGCTGAGGCCCAAAGACGTCGCCGTTTCGGGGCTTTCACGCAAAATGGCGCGCGTCAGCACGTCCAATTCCTTGTTCAGGGTTTTATCGGCAGAAATCGGCGCGACGGCGCGTTGCTGCTCCTGGACAGCCGGCAAATGCGTTTCTACCGGGTGGCGACCCGCGCATCCCGCCAAGGCCAGCAGCGCGCTCAACGAAACAGCGGAGTATTTCCAATGCGCCTTCATGACATGTCCTCACTGCGTGTGGGTGGTGCTTAGCGCCAAAGCGCCAGCTTTTCAGGGCAAATACGCTCAACCGCGTGCAGGCAAGCCGGGCCGTGCACATTTAGCAATGTTTTATGCGTGCCGAGGCATTTGACGCAAGCTGACAGGGTGGGTTGCTGTTTGTTAGCTTTCGTGATCAGAGGACGCGCTTTCAGGTCTAGGAGGAAACCATGACAGCGGGGATGGGCGAAGGCGGGGCGCAAGACGCAACCCTCCTTTTTTATAAGCAGATCGAAGCGCTTTCTACTGAGCGGCACTCTACTCTCGGGATTAGCGAGATCAACAATCCGTTCTCCTTCCTCTCGACGACGCATTTGGTGCCGTTGACGGTGGATGAATTCATCACCGCGGCGATTGCCTATCCGATCATTTTTGATTCCGACAGCAAGCTGCCGCTGGCTGTCATGGGTATGCGCCCGGGTGATAACGTGTTCTTCGGACCAGACGGTAAGATTGATCCGGAAGTCTATATCCCCGCGTTCGCGCGGCGTTACCCTTTCTTCACGGCCGCCGCCCCGCCTCAAGAGGGCGAGGAGCAACGCACCGTGGTGTGTATCGATCGCAAGGCCCCGATGGTCATGGAAGGCGCGCAAACGCCCTTCTTCGCGGACGGCCAGCCATCACAATATACCCAAAACGCGATCGAGTTTTGCCGGCAATTCGACGGGCTGATGCAGCGGACCTCCGAATTCGTCAACCTGTGCGATCAGCACGGCTTATTTGAGCTAACGCCCATCAATGTGCAGACGGGTGAAGAAAACGGCCAGCCGCAGGTGCAGCGCATCGGCGAATATTTGCGGGTTTCTGATCAGAAACTGAAGGGCCTGCCGCGGGAAACCTATCTCGAATTGCGCGATCGCGGCGTGGACGGCGTAGTTTACGCCCATTTGATCAGTCAGGGTAATTGGAGCAAAATCTTGGCGCGCACCTCCAAATTGCAGCAATCCATTCCCTTTGGGTGAGGGCCACGCCCCCATTTGGCGCGCGCTAAAATGGGGCCTGGGCGGCGGATCAGCTCGGTGCGGGTCATCAGGCTCAGCACCGACTCGCCTTGCTGGGTCATCATTTCGTACCGGGTACTGCAGTTGAGCAAAGCGAAATGGTTGTTCGCCGGCGACTTCCCTACTAGACAGGCGCAATGACTCGTTCGCCTTTGAGAGTGTTCTTTTTTGTCGTCTTCGCTTTGATGTTCGCAGGCGCAGCGAACGGGCAAGCGGTCCGCACCGAAAATGTCGAGGCGCAGCTCCACGCCAGCCATTCGGGCATCATGGCAGGTGAGCGCGTCACCGTCGTGCTGCGCCTCAAAATGCGGGAGGGCTGGCACACCTATTGGCGCAATGCCGGCGATTCTGGGGAGGCCACCGAGATCAGCTGGGAATTGCCACCCGGCTTTCAGGCAGGCCCGATCCAATGGCCAATACCGCATTCAGTGCCGATTGGGCCGATCACCAGTTATGGTTTTGAGGGTGAAATCCTGTTGCCCGTAGAGCTGCAGGCACCGGCCAACCTGGCCAGCGGGGATTTGGTGATCAGCGCCAGCGCGCATTGGCTGGTTTGCTCTCACGTGTGCATTCCAGAAGAAGCGCTGCTGCATTTGCCCTTGCGCGGCGGGGAAAGCCGGATCGATCCGATCTGGGCCCCACGGATCGCGCAAACGCTGGCGGCTTTGCCCCACGCCTTGCAGACACCGGCGCGCCTTACCCGCAACGCGGATGGCACCGCGCGGCTGACCGTCTCGGTCCCGCAATGGCAGGGTAAAAAGCTGCGCACGCTCTACTTTTTCCCCTATGCACGCGATCAGATCGATCATGCCGCGGCGCAGGCCTTCCGCGTGAAAGGCGGTGAGTTTTCGCTCACGCTGCAACCGCAACCCAATGGCCTGCTCGGCACCGAGTCGATAAGCGGGGTGCTCAGCGCGGAGGTCGAAAGCCCCAAAGGCAAACGCGACGAGGCCGTGGAGATCACCGCCCAGCTTGGTGACGCGCTGGCACCGGCGGCCGCAAGCGCGCCCGCATCTGGCGGCCAGGCTTTGGGGCTCGGCGGGGCGATGCTTTTCGCGTTTCTGGGCGGGTTGATCCTCAACATCATGCCGTGCGTTTTTCCGGTGCTGTCGATCAAGGCGCTCAGCTTCGCGACCACGCCGGCAACGGAGGCGCGTCGCCATGGCATTTTCTTTCTCGCCGGCGTGATGGTGACCTTTCTGGCGCTGGCTGGGCTGTTGATCGGCCTGCAAGCCGCCGGAGCCGCTATCGGCTGGGGCTTTCAATTGCAACAGCCCTTGGTGGTGGCAGGGCTGGCTTTGGTCTTCTTCACCTTGGGCCTGAATTTGCTGGGGGCGTTCGAGATCGGCAGCAGCCTGCAAGGCATTGGCTCGGGCGTGGCGGCGCGCCCGGGGGGGCTCGGTGCTTTTGCCACCGGCGCGCTGGCGGTGGTTGCCGCGTCTCCGTGTACGGCGCCTTTTATGGGCGGGGCCTTGGGCTTTGCGGCCACCCAGCCGCCCGTGATTTCCATGGGAGTGTTTGCCGCGCTTGGTTTGGGCTTTGCTGCCCCCTTCACTTTGCTGTCTTTCGCGCCGGCTTTGCGGCGCTTGCTGCCAAAGCCAGGGGCGTGGATGGCGCGCTTCAAGGAATTGCTGGCCTTTCCCATGCTGGCCACCGCGATTTATCTCGCCTGGGTGCTGATGCAGCAAAGCGGGGCAAATGCAGTTTTGGCGCTGCTTAGCGCCATGTTGGCCGTCGGGTTTTGGGTGTGGGCCTGGGGCGTGAGCCGCCGATCGGTCACGCGCTTCGCGGCCGGCGCGATCTCTCTTGGCGTGCTTGGGGCGGCGGTCTATGGGCTGGTGCCCGGGTCTGCCCCCGCGCGCAGTGAGCAAGCCGCGCTGGCCGCCCCTGCGCACCAGGGTGCCGCTGCCTGGTCGAGCGCTGCGGTTGATGCCGCGCGCCAAGAGGGCAAAGTCGTGCTGGTGAATTTTACCGCTGCCTGGTGCGTGACCTGCAAGGTCAACGAAGCCTTGGTGTTCAGTCGCTCGGAAGTGGCGGCCACGCTGCAAGATCAGAAGGTGGCGTATTTTGTGGGGGATTGGACCTCCCAAGATCCGTTGATCAAGGCAGAGCTGTCGCGCCATGGCCGGCAAGGCGTGCCACTTTATGTGCTGTATCGCCCCGGCGTGCCGGAGCCAGAAATCTTGCCGCAGCAGCTCTCCGCCGAGGGCTTGATCGGGGCCATTCGTAAGACTTAGAGCGCATTCAGGAAAAGTGGAGTTGCGGTTTTCCGCCCGAATGCGCTTATTTTGTTGAGTTGCAGCAGTGTTCGATTTCATTGAAATGCTCTAGGGCATCGCAGGCAAAATCCGAGCCGGATTTTGTTGGGTCCGATACTCTAAAACTTTGAATTGGCGCATTTTCGGGGAAAAAGCCGCGACTACACGCAGATCAAGTCCGGGGCAGGCTTTTTGTTGAAAATGCGCTAAGGCTGGGCCCGAGATAGACCAACGAGGAGACGTCCATCATGATCCACCGCCGCACGATTTTGATTGGCACGGGCGCTTTGACGCTGGCCATTGCCTGCGCCCCCGCCGCTTTCGCCAAGGCCGCAAACGGCAAGCCTGCGCCCGCCTTTAGCGCGCTGGACAGCGCCGGGATGGAGCGCACCCTTGCCGAGTTCAAGGGCCGCAATGTCGTGCTGGAATGGACCAATCATGATTGCCCCTTTGTGCGGAAGCATTACGGGGCGGGTGCCATGCAAACGCTGCAGAAAGAGGCTATCGGCGCTGGCACCGTGTGGCTGTCGATCATTTCCTCCGGCCCAGGCCAGCAAGGCTTTGTCAGCGGCAGCGAGGCCGACGCCTTGACCACTAAGCGCAATGCATCGCCCACAGCCGTGCTCCTCGATTCCACCGGTCGCGTTGGCAAGGCCTATGGGGCCAAGACCACCCCGCATATGTTTATCATCAACACGCAGGGCGTCTTGGTGTACCAAGGCGGCATCGATGATCGCCCTTCCGCGAACCCCGCCGATCTCGCCAAAGCCACAAATTACGTACGCGCAGCGCTGGGTGATATCGCGGCCGGGCGCAGCGTGGCAGTTGCCTACAGTGCGCCCTATGGCTGCAGCGTGAAATACGCGGCCTAAGCACAGCTTCCTGGCGCGGGGGTGTTGCGCGCCGGCGCACCTTCGCGCTACCTGCCGCCATGGCGGATAAAGCAGAGTTTCGACCCAAACCCCGCACGGCGCGTGGCTTCCAGGATCGCCGGGGGGCGGTGCTGGCGCAAGAGCGTGCGCTGGTCACCCGCATTTCGAGTGTTTTTGAGCTCTGGGGCTTTGAAGCGCTGGAGACCCCGGCACTGGAATATGCCGAAGCGCTCGGGAAATTCTTGCCCGATCAGGATAGGCCCAATGCCGGTGTCTTCGCTCTGGAGGATGACGATGCCCAATGGCTGGCTTTGCGTTATGATTTGACGGCACCCTTGGCGCGCTTCGCGGCCGAAAATTTTGATGCCTTGCCTAAGCCCTATCGGCGCTGGGCGGCCGGCAGGGTTTGGCGCAACGAAAAAACGGGGCCAGGGCGTTTTCGCGAATTCAACAAGTGTGATGCCGATACCATTGG
>JAKFWI010000054.1 GCA_021731965.1 Hyphomonadaceae bacterium
AGCGCGGCAGCAAGGCATCGAGCGCCACCGTGATACGGTCCGCGGTTTCGCTTAGGCGTTGTTCAATATGCATCAACGCCCCTTAACCTCTTGGAAATAGCCATGTTTCGCCAAGCGCTTAGATCGGCCGCTGGTTCAAGTGCCGCACCCCCGTGCGCCCCCGCGGCGATCATGCCGCAGCGGAACTTAGCTGGATAACCGGCTCGCCCCTCGGGGGAAAGCAGAGAATGCGCGCGCGTGCCAATTATGGCGCGCCAGGCCGAAAGCTTATGCGCCCGAAGTGATGCTCAGCCACGGGCTTTGGCATCGCGGTGCGAATAGGGCACAGAGTTTGCAACCCTCTCCGGCCAGGCCCTTGCTGTGACAAAACGAAAGGGTATTGCCCAAGCGGGCTTCTGGTGATCGTGGGTTAATCACGGGCGGCGCGGGCTTTATCGGCTCTCGTTTATGCGAGCGCGTGTTTGAGCGCGCCGGTGATGTCCTGTGCGTCGATAATTGCCACACCGGCTCGCGGCTCAATGTTGAAGCCCTGATCGGCAATACGCGCTTTTGCGTAAAAATGATCCGAGTTTGGCCGCTTCACGCTGAGGTCTTGGCCGGGTAGAGGCAGAGGTCGCGCACGGCGCAAGCGGCGCATTTAGGGCTACGGGCCAGGCAAATATAGCGCCCGTGCAGGATCAGCCAGTGATGCGCGCCGCGCAGGAATGCCTTGGGCGTGATGGCCATCAGCTTGGCCTCGACCTGATCGGGATTGGCCCCCCGCGCGAGCCCGGTGCGGTTGGCGACGCGAAACACGTGGGTGTCTACCGCGATGGTTTCCGCGCCGAAGGCTTCGGCCAGCACCACATTGGCGGTCTTGCGGCCGACGCCGGGCAGCTTTTCCAGCTCCTCGCGCGTTTGCGGCACCTTGGCGCCATGCGCCTGCAGCAATTGCGCCGATAGCGCCGCGACATTGCGCGCTTTGTTGCGCCATAGGCCGATCGTCTTGATATGCGCGGCTATGCCCGCCTCACCGAGCAGCACCATGGCTTTTGGATCTGGTGCGGCCGCGAACAGCCCCTTGGTGGCCAGGTTGACGCCTTTATCCGTGGCCTGCGCCGACAGCACCACCGCCACCAGCAGCGTGAATGGATCGTGATACTCCAGCTCGGTGCGCGGATCGGGTCGCTGGGCGCTCAGCGCGGCGTAAAGGGCCTTGGCTTTGGCCTTGCTCAGCCCCGGCAGATCAGCGGTGGGCTTGCCGGTCTGCGATTTTGCCGCTTTGCTGGGCAGCTTGGAAGGAGGCTTGGTCATGGCACCTCAATGGGAAAAGCGCGATGCCGCGCCCGAGTTGGATGGCCCCTTGTATATGGATGCGGAGCTAACACCCAATCGCTCCTTGAGCCGACCCGCTTTTGGCTTGTTGATGGCGGTGGCGCTGGTGGTCAATGGGGTATTGGCCACGCTGTTTTTGCTCCAGGGCCTCTATCCCGTTGCGGGGTTTTTGGGCCTGGACGTGGTGCTGCTCTATGGGGCCTTTCGGCTGAACTATCGCGATGGCCGCGAGCGCGAGCAGGTGCGCGTCGGCTTTGGCTGGTTGCACGTCATGCACCAGAGCCCGCGGGGGCACCGCACGCATTGGGTGGTCAATCCGTTTTGGGCCAAGGTCGAGGCGGCCGAGGCGGGCGTATCCATCGCTGCGGGCGGGCGCACCTTGCGCCTCGCGCGCTTTCTTTCCCCCAAAGAGCGCGACGCCTTCGCGGCTGCGCTGGGCAAGGCCCTGGCGCAGGCGCGCAAATTGCCTAAAGCGGGCTAAACCCCAGCACGTCTTGCATGGAATAGAGGCCAGCCGCGCGGCCGAGGCTCCAGCGCGCTGCGGCCAGCGCCCCATCGGCGAACACCGTGCGATCCTGGGCGCTATGACCCAGCGTCAAGCTTTCCTTCTGGCCGGCAAACAGCACCTCATGCGTGCCGATCGCCCCGCCGCCGCGCAATGAGGCGAAGCCGATGCCGCCCAAGCTGCGCGCGCCCGATGCCGGGCCGTGCGGGCCGATGCGCACATCCGCCAAAGCACGCCCACGCCCATCGGCTGCTGCCTCGCCCAGCATCAAGGCGGTGCCCGAGGGCGCATCACGCTTATCGCGGTGGTGGTGCTCCAGAATTTCGATGTCCCAGGCGCTGCCGAGCCGGGCGGCGGACTGCCGGACCAAACCGAGCAGGACATTCACTCCCAGGCTGAAATTGCCGGAAAGGACCAATGCCCGGCCTGCCGCGCAATCGCGCACCGCCGCAAGCGCCGGCCCGTCCAACCCCGTCACGCCGACCACGACCGCGCGCACCTGGGCGGGCAGGCGCGCCAAATTCGCAAGCAGTGCGCCAGGCGTTGAAAAATCCACCCAGATCTGGGCGTTTGCGCTGGCCAGCGCCGCATCCTCATGCAAGGGCACGTCCGCGCTTTCGCAGCCGGCCAGCCGGCCCAGATCCGTGCCGGTTCGTGATCCACCAACGGGGCCGCAGCCACCGGCCAAGGCCAGATCGGGCGCGCCAAGGATGGCGGCGCACACCGCACGCCCCATACGCCCGCTCGCGCCGCCGACGGCCACTGCGATCGGGCCAAGGCTCATTGCGGCGGGGCCCAATTGGGATCGGCGCGCTTGGCGCGGCCGCGCACGCGCGCAGACGGGGCCTGGCTTTGGCGCAGCAGCATCGAGGGGCGCAAGGCTGGCATGGTCGAGCCCCCAGCGGGCCGGTATGCATCGGGCTCCGACTTGGCAGGCCCCCCGGCACGCGGGCCATTTCGGGTGAGGAGCAGCAGCGCCGCCAAAGCCAAAGCGATCAGGACTACGGCCCACAGCCACGCGCCGAGCGTGGACACAGCCGCATGCGTCAGATCTGGGCCGGTGAAGGCGCGCCGCACTTCCAACATCACCCACAGCGCGGCCAGCAGGGCGCTTATGCGCTTGGCTGCGGCGTTCAGCCAAGCCTCGCCCGCCTCGTGCCAATGCGCGCTCGCCCACAGCAACAAAGCCGCCGGCAAAGCATAGCCGATAAGCAACGCGTTCAGCAGCGGCAAACCCTGCACGCGCGCCGGCACCATGCCCCACCAGGGATTATAGAGGCTGACGCCGCTCAACAGGGCCCACAGCATGGCCATGACAGCTAGCGCCCGCCCACCCCAGCGCCGCACCGGCTCTGCTGTCCAGGCTTTGGGCAGCAATGCCAGCAAGGCCGCGCAGGCCAACCAAAAGCCGGTCCATACGGCTAGTCGCGGCAAAGAGGCGGCAGGGGCCGGGCCAAGCAAAGCCTGCAGAACGGCGATGAGCAGAGCCGTGCCAGCCGCCAGGGCGCAGATCAACGCGCCGGCGTGCAGCGCAATGCCAAGCCCGGAATCCTCCCCCGGGCTCAGGGATCGCGCGCAGCCTCCCAGGCAGGCCGCCGTCCCCGCCAGCAAAGCCGCCAGCAGCAATGCCGCGACGTAAGCCCCGCTCGCCAACAGCCAAAGCCAAGCCGCCAGCGCCAGCAGCAAAGCCAGCGCCGCGGCGCAGATCAGCTGGCCGGGCGCACCAAGGCCGATGCCGATCGCTTGTACGCGCACCTGGGGCGAATAATTGGGCCCGGATGGGCCGAGGCGCTGCGTGCTCACGCTTCCTCCGGTGCGAAGCTTGACTAGCGTATCCGGCTTGATCAAGACGGATGCTCTATAAAGCGATTACAGCACAAACACGCGGCCAGGGTCCATTTTTATCGCTGGCTAATGCGCGGGCGATTCCCCGCCGGCTTCAAAGAAGCGTTTTACGGTGGCGAAAAAGCCCTGGCTTTGCGGGTGCGCCTCTTCGCCGCAGAGCTGCGCGAATTCTTCCAGCAGCTTGCGCTGTTTCGCGGAGAGATTGATCGGCGTCTCGACCTGGATCTCGACATGCAGATCGCCGCGCTCACGCCCGCGCAGGGTGGTCATGCCCGCATGCTTGACGCGAAAGCGCCGCCCCGATTGGGCACCGGCTGGGATGGTCACGCGGGAGCGCCCGCCGCCCAGAGTGGGGATGTCGATCTCGCCGCCGAGCGCCGCCGTGGTCATTGGCACTGGGGCCCGGCAAAACAGCTCCGAACCCTCGCGCTCGAAAATCTCATGCGGCTTGATCGACAGGAAAATGTAGAGATCCCCGGGCTGGCCGCCATAGGGCGCACCATCGCCTTCGCCGCTAAGGCGGATGCGCGCGCCATCCTCCACACCGGCCGGGATTTTCACCGCCAATTGGCGCTCCGCTTGCACCAGCCCGCGCCCAGAGCAGTGGGCACAGGGATTGCGGATGATGGAGCCGCGCCCGCCGCAACCCGGGCAGGTGCGCACCACCCGAAAGAGGCCCTGATTGGAGCGTACTTGGCCAGCACCCGCGCAGGTCGGGCAGGTTTGTGGGGCCGAGCCCTCGGCCGCGCCGCTGCCTTTACACGGCTTGCAGGCCGCGGCGGAACGCACGCGCACCTGCCGCTCCACGCCGCCAAGGGCATCTTCAAGCTGAATTTCGAGATCGAAGCGCAGATCGGATCCGCGCGGGACGCCCGCGCGCGCGCCGCCCCCGCCGCCTTGGCGATTGAACAAATCGCCAAACGCATCACCGAACACCTCGTTGAAGATGTCGCTGAAATCATGATAGCCGCCGCCCGGGCCGCCGCCGCCCTCAAAGGCTGCGCGCCCGAATTGATCATAGCGTGCGCGCTTTTCCGGGTCCGACAAAATGGCGTAGGCCTCAGAGATTTCCTTGAATTTGGCCTCACTGCCGGCATCGCCGGCATTGGCATCGGGGTGGTATTGCTTGGCCAAGCGCCGATAAGCGGATTTGAGCGCGGCCGCATCCGCACCGCGCCCAATTCCCAAGATTTCATAATAATCGCGTTGGCTCATGGCGCGGCACCAAAATGCGTCCAGGCGCTAGCGGGCATCACGCGCTTTTCTTGTTTTGGCCATCCACTTCTTCGAATTCTGCATCGACGACGCCGGAATCGCCGCCGCCAGCGGGGCTTTCGTTGGGCGAGGATTCGCCCGCGCCACCTTGCGCGTACAGCACTTCGCCGATTTTCATGGCCACTTGCGCCAGCGCCTGGCTTTTGGCCTGGATGTCACTGGCGTTTTCGCTGGTCAGCGTGCCGCGCAAGGCCGCGATCGCCGCCTCGATGGCTTCGCGATCGGCCTTTTCGAGCTTGGCACCGTTTTCGGCCAATTGGCGCTCGGTGCTGTGGGCGAGGGCCTCGCCGCTATTGCGCGCCTCCACCAATTCGCGGCGGCTTTTGTCTTCTTGCGCGTGCTCTTCGGCCTCGCGCACCATTTTCTGGATATCGGCCTCGGTCAAGCCGCCAGATGGCTGGATGCGCATGGTTTGTTCCTTGTTGGTGGCCTTGTCCTTGGCCGCCACCGAAACGATGCCATTGGCATCGATATCGAAGGTCACTTCCACTTGCGGCACACCGCGTGGGGCGGGCGGGATGCCGATCAGATCGAACTGGCCCAAGGCGCGGTTATCGGCGGCCATTTCGCGCTCCCCCTGGAAGACGCGGATGGTGACGGCGCTTTGATTATCTTCCGCAGTGGAAAAGACCTGGCTTTTCTTGGTGGGAATGGTGGTGTTGCGCTCGATCAGGCGGGTGAATACCCCGCCCAGGGTTTCGATGCCCAGCGAAAGCGGCGTCACATCCAGCAACACGACATTCTTCACGTCGCCCTGCAGCACGCCGGCCTGGATGGCCGCGCCCACGGCCACGACCTCATCGTGATTGACGCCGCGATGCGGCTCGCGCCCGAAAAACTCCTTCACGATTTGCTGGATCTTGGGCATGCGCGTCATGCCGCCGACCAGAACGACTTCCTGGATATCGCCGGCCGCCAGGCCGGCATCCTTCAAGGCCGCACGGCATGGGGCCAAGGTTTTTTGCACCAGATCATCGACCAGGCTTTCCAGCTTGGCGCGGGTGATGCGCATATTGAGGTGCAGCGGGCCAGCCGGCCCAGCCGTGATATAGGGCTCGCTCAAGGCATATTCGGTGGTGGTGGAGAGTTCCTTCTTAGCCTCTTCGGCCTTGGCGCGCAGGCGCTGCAGGGCCAAGGGATCCTGGCGCAGATCGATGCCATTGGCCTTTTTGAATTCATCGGCCACGTAATTGACGATGCGGCTGTCGAAATCCTCGCCGCCGAGGAAGGTATCGCCATTGGTGGAGCGCACTTCAAAGACACCATCGCCAATTTCCAGCACGGAAATATCGAAAGTGCCGCCGCCGAGATCATACACCGCGATGGTTTTGTTTTCGCCCTTATCGAGGCCATAGGCCAAAGCGGCAGCCGTGGGCTCATTGATGATGCGCAGGACTTCCAAACCGGCGATGCGGCCGGCATCCTTGGTGGCCTGGCGCTGGGCATCGTTGAAATAGGCCGGCACGGTGATCACGGCCTTGGTCACCGGCTCGCCCAGATAATCCTCGGCTGTCTGCTTCATCTTCTGCAAGGTGAAGGCGCTGATTTCGGCGGGGGCGTATTGCTTATCGCGCCCCTGAACCCAGGCATCCCCCGTGGGGGCTTTGACGATCTTATAGGGGACTTCCTTGATATCCTTTTGAGTCATGGGATCATCAAAGGCGCGGCCGATCAGGCGCTTGATCGCGGAGAAGGTGAAGTGCGGATTGGTCACCGCCTGGCGCCGCGCCGGCATGCCGATCAGGCGCTCCCCACCTTCGGTGAAGGCCACCACGGAGGGCGTGGTGTTCGAACCTTCAGCGTTGACAATCACCTTGGGGGTTTTGCCCTCCATGATGGCCACACAGGAATTGGTTGTGCCCAGATCGATGCCGATAACTTTGCTCATTCAACTTTCCTTTTTCGTCACAGCGATGTGCTCTCAGCAAGCCGGCCCGCGTGCGGCACCGGTGAGCAGCCCATCCCGATTCCTAAAGATTGGCGGGATTCTCGTATGGGTGTTTGGCAAAGTGGCCAAGCCAAAAGCCAGCACCACCATGCGCGATTGAGTTTGGCAGATATGGGTTGAACTCCCTTGCTCACAAGGTGGGAAATTCAGCCAGGCGCTTTTGCGTCGCGGTCACAGCGCCGTTTTTTTCACCCGCAGGGCGGCCCGCGATAAAATACGTTGCATAATCAATGAATTATTTGTAAGGACGGTGAAAGCAGCTTGACTGTTGTTGAGCGATGGTTACCGAAGCTGCAAGCGTGCGCCGCAGTCTTGGCAGGATAATGCGGCTGCGCCATGATGCGAATTCTCGCCGTTCAGGAGCAAAGCATGCATCTCGCAACCCCAGAGGGCACACCGCCCGATCTCGCGCCCAATCGGCGCACGCTGCTCGCCGGCTCGATCTTCACCATTGGCTATGCGGCGGCGCTTTCCCCCGCGCAGGCCAGCGCCATCGAAACCGATAGCGAGGGCTTGATCATCGAGGAGCCGTCCTTTGAGGGGCATGCGGGCTATGCTTTGCCCGCTTATGTGGCGCGGCCGGCCAAAGCCGGGCACCACCCCGCGGTGATCGTGGTCAACGAGATTTTCGGCATCCATGCCTACATCAAAGATACCTGCCGCCGGCTGGCCAAGGCCGGCTATGTGGCCATCGCGCCAGATTATTTTGACCGCGCGGGCGATCCCTCGACGCTGCAGGATTTCGGTGAGATCCGTAAAATCGTCGGCACGGCGGGCTATGAGCAGCAAATCGGTGATACCGGCGGGGCCTTGGCCTATCTGCAGGCGCAATCCTATGTGGCGCACAAAAAACTGGCCATTACCGGGTTTTGCTGGGGCGGGTCGGTGGT
Source organism: Hyphomonadaceae bacterium (assembly GCA_021731965.1). Taxonomy (GTDB): domain Bacteria; phylum Pseudomonadota; class Alphaproteobacteria; order Caulobacterales; family Aquidulcibacteraceae. Next base: position 7,778 of record JAKFWI010000054.1, read on the forward strand.
TTGGCTGGCCTGCGAGGAATTTTCCAGCCTGAAAGCCGGCGCGGCCTGGTATGGGCGCTTGGTGGGCCAGCCCGGTGCCACCCCGCCGCGGCCCTGGCCGGTGGACCGGGCAGGCGATCTGAAGGCCCCGGTGCTGGGCCTCTATGGCGGCCTGGATCAGGGCATACCGCAGGTGGATGTCGAGGCGATGCGCGCCGCTTTGGCCAAAGCCGGCAACAAAACCAAAAGCGAAATCGTGGTTTACCCGGAAAGCCAGCACGGCTTCCATGCCGATTACCGGCCAAGTTATGATGCCGTGGCGGCCAAGGATGGCTGGGCGCGGATGCTGGCCTGGTTCAAGGCCAATGGCGTGGCCTGAGCGGGTGCCCTTCGCTTTTGCGTCAGGGCGCGATGGCTGAGCTATTGGTGCTCTTGCTTTGGGGCGCGGGTGTGCTGCTATGGGTGCGCTATGGGCGGCGCTTGCGCCCCCGCGTTTGCCGATTGGTTCGCACGAACGTGGATGAAGGAGAAAGCACATGCGCTACCGCACCTTGGGCCGCAGCGGACTGATCGTTTCCGAGATTTGCCTGGGCACCATGACGTTTGGCGGCGATGGCTTCTGGACCGCGATCGGGCGCCAGGGCCAAGACGAGGTCGATGCGCTGGTGCGCGGGGCATTCGATGCCGGGGTGAATTTTTTCGATACCGCCAACATCTATTCCAACGGCGTGTCGGAAATGATGCTTGGCGCGGCCATGCGCAATCTCGGCTTGCGCCGCGATGAAGTGGTGGTGGCCACCAAGGCGCATGGGCGGGTGGCCGATGTGCTGGGGCCGCGGGCCACCGATGGTGAAAAGCTGGAGGCGGAACGGCGCAGCCGGGGCCTCAATGTGAGTGGCCAATCGCGCAAGCATTTGATGGATGCGGTGGATGCCAGCCTCGAGCGCTTGGGGCTTGATCATATCGATCTCTACCAGATCCACGGCTTTGACCCGGTAACGCCGATGGAGGAAATGCTGGAGGCGCTCGATGATATCGTCCGCTCCGGGCGGGTGCATTATCTGGGCCTGTGCAATTTGGCGGCTTGGCAGATCATGAAGGCGCTGGGCCTGCAAAGCGCCAAGGGGCTGTCGCGCTTCCACTCGGCGCAGATGTATTATTCCATCGCCGGGCGCGATATCGAGCGGGAAATCGTGCCCTTGGCGCAGGATCAGGGCCTGGCCATCTTGCCATGGAGCCCACTGGCGGGCGGTTTTCTCAGCGGCAAGTTCAGCCGCGACGGGGCTGGCCCGAATGATGCGCGCCGCACGGTGTTTGACTTCCCGCCCGTGGACAAGGCCAAGGGCTTTGACATCATCGATGCCATGCGCCCGATCGCCGAAGCGCACAATGCCAGCGTGGCGCAGGTCGCGCTTGCCTATCTGTTGCACCAAGATTTCGTGACCAGCGTCATCATCGGCGCGAAGACGCAGGATCAGCTGACCGCCAATCTGGCGGCCACGGCTTTGCGGCTGGATGGCGCACAAATGAAAACCCTCGATGCGGTATCCAAACTGGCCACCGAATATCCGGGCTGGATGCTGCAGCGCATGGGCCAGGATCGGCTCAGCCAAATCAGCTGAGCCGCCTGACGCTTTTCGGGAACGGGTTTAGCTGGTGATGTCGATCCGTTCGGTGCGAGCCTCCAGCTCGCTGGGGAGCGGGGGCTCGGCTGCGGCGGGTTCGGGCTTGGGTTCGGTCTGCGCCATGCCCAGCGACACGGCCACCATGGCTGCGCGCACGGTGCGATCCCCGAGCACATAGCCCGCCTGAAACACCTCCGCCACGCTCCCGGCCGGGGATTCGGAGGGGATTTGCGCCACTGCCTGGTGGAGATTGGGATCGAAGCGATCGCCGCGTGCACCAATAGCCCGCAGGCCATGACGGACGAAAATCTCGGCCAAGGATTTTTCCGTCAGCTGGACGCCCTCGATCAAGCTGCGCACGGGTTCTTCGGGGGCCTCGGGCGCGGACTGCACCGCGCGCTGCAGGTTATCGGATACGGCCATAAGATCGCGCGCGAAGCGCTCGATCGCGTAGATGCGCGCTTCTTGCACCGCGCGCTCCCCGCGTTTGCGGACGTTCTCGACCTCGGCCAGGGCCCGCAGCAAATGCTCCTGCGTCTGGTTGAGCTCCTGGGCCAGCTCGCTTTCGCCTTCGCGGCCCGCGTCTTGGGCTTCCATCGTGTCTCTATCGGTGTCAGTGGTGGGATCCATGCTTATCCTCTTTAGCAAATTGGGGATCAGGCCTGCAAATGACCAGGTTTTTCCTGCCGGCCGGCCTGATGTGGGGGGAGGCAAAGTCGCTCTCGTTTAGCAGGCGGGAGAGCCGGCCACGTGCGTCGCGGCCGCGGTGATTTTTCGTGCCGTGGTAGGCGCGACGCACCCGGCACGCAAAAGCGCCCCGTTCCGCTCGCTCTTGTTTCTCAACGCATTTCTCCTTCTTATCCTGCGCGCGGCGCTGTACAGCGCCATGCGCGGGACTGCTCAGCAGCCCGCCAACATACGTCCAAGTACCCGCGCCGTATAATCGATCACGGGAATGACACGTGCATAGTTTAGCCGCGTGGGGCCGATCACCCCCAGCGCGCCCAGCACAGTGCGATTACGCCCGATATAGGGTGCCACCATCAGGCTGGAACCCGACAGAGAAAACAAAGGGTTTTCTGAGCCGATAAAGATGCGCACGGCCTGCGCCTCCCCCGCGACATCGATCAGCTGCAAAAGGTTTTCCGATTTTTCCAAATCCTGGAATAGCCGGCGCACCCGCTCCAAATCCTCGGCGGCCTTGGTATCTTGTAGCAAATTGGCGCGGCCACGAATGATCAAGGAGCGGCGGCGCTGGGCATCCTCGCCCGACCATTGCGCCAGCCCTTGTTGGATCAGATCGGCGGCGGCCGCGTCCAGCGCTGCGCGGTCCCTGGCCAGCGCCTCATGCATATGACTGCGCGCCTCGCTCAGCGTGCGGCCGAGAAAATGCGCGTTGAGGAAGTTGGTGGCTTCTTGCACCGCCCCCGGCGGCAGGCCGAGTGGGGTGTCGATCAGCCGGTTTTCGACCTGATTATCGGCATAGACCAGCACGGCCAGCGCCTGGCCAGGCCCCACCGCCAGCATTTCGATATGCTTGAGCGGCGCTTCGTGCTGGGCGGTAATGACGATGGAGGCCGCTCCCGATATGCCCGAAAGGTATTCCGTTGCGCCTTCCAGCATGTTTTCCATCGAGGCACCGACGGGAAATCGCTGCTCGATATCGTGGCGCTCGTCGTCCTTGAGGTCACCGACCTCCAAAAAGCTATCAACAAAAAAGCGCAAACCCACATCCGTCGGTAAGCGCCCGGCCATGGCGTGCGGCGCATCCAGCAGGCCCAGCGCCGAGAGATCGGCCATGGTGTTGCGCACGGATGCCGCAGAAAAGCCGGCCGCGCCGCGCCGCGATAGCGTGCGCGAGCCCACCGGCTCTCCGTTTTCCAGATAGGATTCCACGATCTCGCGAAATATCTCGCGGGCGCGTTGATCCAGCTGAGCGAGTGGCGGCAAGGCAACAGACATGCGGCAATAATCCCAACGCATAGGTAGCGCTTGCTGGCGCGAGTGCAATGCATTGACGAAAACCGCTTGGCGCGCGCGGCGCTGGACGGGCCAGGTTTGATGGGCCACACACACGCTTCACCAAGGAATGACCCCATGAGACCCTCCGGCCGTGCCGCCGACCAGCTTCGCCCAATCACCCTGGAGGTGGGCGCCTCTCGCTATGCGGAGGGGTCGTGCCTTGCGCGCTTTGGCCATACCCATGTTCTATGCACCGCCAGCGTCGAGCAAGGCGTGCCTGGCTGGATGAAGGGCCAAGGCAAGGGGTGGGTCACGGCCGAATATGGCATGCTGCCGCGTGCCACCCACACGCGCGGCCGGCGCGAGGCCGCCCAGGGCAAGCAATCGGGCCGCACACAGGAAATCCAGCGGCTGATTGGGCGATCGCTGCGCGCCGTCATCGATATGGCTGCCTTGGGGGAGCGCACGATCACTTTGGATTGTGATGTGCTGCAAGCCGATGGCGGCACGCGCACGGCGGCCATCACCGGGGCGTGGGTGGCGCTGGCCAAAGCCTGCGCCTATCTGCGCGAAGAAGGCGTGCTCAAGAAAGATCCGATCACCGGGCAGGTCGCGGCCATTTCTTGCGGCATATTCTCGGGAAGTCCGGCGCTGGATTTCGATTACGCCGAGGACAGCAGCGCCGATGTCGATGCCAATTTCGTCATGGCCGGAGATGGGGCCTTGATCGAGGTGCAGGCCACTGGCGAAAAGCGCCCGTTCAGCCGCGCCGAATTCGAGGCCTTGCTGGCTTTGGCGGACAAGGGCTGTCATGACTTGTTCGCCGCGCAACGCGCCGCGCTTAAGGCGTAGCCGAAGGCTAGCCCGGCGGATTTATGAAAACCTTGTCACACTTTTTACCAAAGCTCTAGGGAAGCCAAACATGCAAAGCAGAATGGTGGTTTTTGGCGCACTGGGGCTCAGCGCCTGGCTGGTGGCGGTAACGGCAGCGGCGCAGTCTCCGGGCTTGCCCGCGGTGATCGACGCGCCGGGTGCAGCGGTGGCCCTCACGGTGCACGCCGAGGGGGCGCAGATCTATGCTTGCCAGCCCGATGCGGCTGGTGCCTTGCGCTGGGCTTTCCGTGAGCCGATCGCAACTCTGCTGCAGGATGGCAAAACCATCGGCCGCCATTTTGCCGGCCCGAGTTGGGAATTGGAAAATGGCGGCAAGATCCAGGGCAAAGTGAGCGCCCGCGCGCCCGCGCCTGGGGCCGTTTCTGGCGATATTCCCTGGCTGAAGCTGGAGGCGATCGCGCCGGCCACTGGCCCGCTGGCCGGAATGCGTTTTATCCAGCGCATCCATACCCATGGCGGCGCGCTGGAAGGCGCATGCCAGCAGGCCGGCGAATTGCGCGCCATCGCCTATAGCGCTGATTATGTGTTCTTGCGTTAGGCATTTGCCCAAAGGCCGGCATCACAGCCTGCAGGTTTCTTCCCCCGGCTCCGCCGATAGCCGCACGGAGGAGAGTTCCAAAACCAGGCCGGCATCGCCGCGAATGGTCAACGCCAAGGGATCGGCGCTGAGGCCCTCTGCCGCCAATCCAAAACAGCGCAAGGAGATCCTGGCAAAGCGCCAGCCTTTGTCGGCGGCCAAAGCCAGATCGGCGGCGGCATCGAGCGGGCGCGTGCATCCAGCCCCGCACTCCAGCACAAGCTGTGCAGGCCCCGTGCCGCGCGCCCGCACTTGATATTCGATCACCAAGGATTTGCTAGCCTGCAAAGCCGCTTTGTGGGCGCTGGAGGCCAAGCCGGGATCGGCCCGCAAGGTCAAGATGGCCGGGCCGCTCCAGGTGAATTGCGCGGAATCCTCTTGGGCATTGCGATCGCGCTGGACTAGGCGCAGCTGCCCCGCAGGCGATGAGGTGGCGGGCGCTTTGCCTCCGCTGTCGGCCAGCTCCAGACTGAAGGGCAAGGCAGCCCGCCCGGTCTTGATCAGATCGATCGCGCCGCCGCCAGCCCCATCCAAAAGGGCGCAGCGCTCATCCAGCACCTTGGTGCGCTGCGGGCGCGCATAGCGCTGGCCATAGCCCAGCGCGAAGAGCGGGGCATAGCCGGGCTCACCAGCGTTCAGCGCAAACTGCGTGCACGAGGCGGGCCAGGAAAATGGCAGGACACCCACGAAATCGTGCGGGGCAATTCGGGATGGCCCGCGCAGCAGGAGATCGGCCAGGCCGGCCCCCTCGGTTCCGGGCAGCCAAGCCGCCACAAAGGCATCGGCGGCATTGATCTCGCGATTCATCCATAAGGCGCGCCCCGATAGCAGCACGGCAATCACCGGGATGTTCTTGGCCTTGAGCGCGCGCATCATGGCCAAAGGCCGCTCATCGGGCAGGATCAGATCCTTGGCATCCCCGATGAATTCCGCAAAGGGCCGCTCCCCGAACACGACGATCGCCGCATCAGGCCGCACGGAAAACTCCCCATCGGGGGAGAAGGCCAAAGGGCTGCCATTGGCTTTGGCCTGCGCCTGGATCGCATCAAAGATGGTTTGCCCGCCGGGGAAATCGGCATTGTTCAAATCCCCCCCGCCTTGCCAAGTGATGGTCCAGCCGCCGCTTTGCATGGGCAAGGAGCGCGCCGCCTCCCCCACCACCAAAATGCTGCGCCCTGGCCGGATGGGCAAAACGCCATTCTGGTTTTTCAGCAAAACGAGAGATTTGCGCACGGCTTCGCGGGCGATGGCGCGGTGGGCCGGGGCACCGATCAGCTCAAACTTCCCGGCCAAGGCCCGCGCCGAGGGCTTGGGCTTTTCAAACAGGCCATAGCGCATCTTGACCCGCAAGATGCGGCGCACCGCATCATCCACGCGGGCCATGGGGATGGTGCCCGCGCGCAGCTGCGCGAGGAGGTTGGCGTAAAGCGGCTTCCATTCTTCCGCCACCATGTAGATATCGAGCCCGGCCAGCAAAGCCTGCGGGCAATTGGAATTGGTGCAGCCGGGGATTTGCCCATGCGCGTTCCAATCGCCGACAACGAGGCCGTCAAACCCCATTTTTTCCTTCAGCAGGCCGGTGAGATAGGCCTTCGAGCCGTGCATTTTCTGGCCGTTCACGCTGGAGAACGAAGCCATCACCACCTGCGCGCCAGCCTGGATGGCTGGGGGATAAGGCCGCGCATGAATGCGCAGCAGATCCGCTTCCGTGCCCGATGCATCGCCTTGGTCACGCCCATTGGTTCCGCCATCGCCGAAGAAATGCTTGGCCGTGGCCAAAACATGCGCTTGGCTGATGCCCACATCCGGTGCCGATCTGCCCTGGAGGCCGATGACCGATGCCGCGCCCAGCCGGCCTACCAGGGCCGGATCTTCCGAAAAGCTTTCATAGATGCGCCCCCAGCGATCATCGCGGGCCACCGCGATCGTCGGCGCGAAGGCCCAATCGATCCCCGTTGCCGCGATCTCTGTGGCTGTCGCTTCGCCGATGCGCCGGACAAGATCGGCATCGCGCGTGGCACCCAGCCCGATATTGTGCGGGAAGATGGTCGCGCCCACGATATTGTTGTGGCCGTGAATGGCATCAGTGGCCCACATCATGGGAATGGCGGGCCCGCCATCGCTGCGCGGGCTCACCGAGGCCTCCCAATAGGCATCGGCCAGCGCCAGCCAATCGGCTGGCGGGGCGCGCTCATTATTTCCGGGCGCGGAATTCCCGCCGTTGAGGATCGTGCCGAAATGATAGGCGCGCATGTCGGCCGGGGTGATGCTGGCGATATCCGGCATGATCACTTGCCCGATCTTCTGCTCCAGGCTCATGCGCCCGAGGAGATCATCGATCCTGGCCTCCAAAGCGGCGGCGCGCGCGGCTTTCTTGCCCGGCTCGGGATTGGGCGCGAAGCCCTGCACGGTGAGGGCAAAGACCAGCGCCATGGCCAGGCCGAGAAGGAGTGCGAGGCTGCTGCGCTTCATCATGGGTTTCGTGCCTTTTCGTCGCGCCCGATCAGAGAGCGGCTCAATTCCAGGAAAGCGGCTGAACTTCCGCCAGATCAACAACCCATCAGCGCAGGGCTTTGATTATGACGCACGCACCCGATCAGGTTTTTGGTTTGGGTTGATAGATGCGCACATAATCAATTTCCATTTGGGCCGGCAAATCGGAATTGTTGATGCCTTTTTGCCCGCCCCAATTCCCGCCAATGGCAATATTCAGCACCAGAAAGAGCGGCTTATCAAATGGCCAACGGGCAACATCTTTCACGGTTTTCCGAAACATGAATTTCGGTGCATCATCCAATCCGGTCAAAACGAAATCGGGCGTCCAGAGCATCTGATAGCGATGCATCGAAGTGCACGCGTCCTTGACCGGAAATTGAGTCGTCTTTTGCGTATTGTTGGTGAAGTTGAAGGCTTTGGTGTGGATGGATTGATGGACGATGCCAGGATCAAAGCCGACATGCTCCATGATATCAATTTCGCCGCCTTCCGGCCAAATCACGGCCGGATCATTCGGCAGCATCCAGATGGCCGGCCAAGTGCCCACGCCGCAAGCGAGCTTGGCGCGCACTTCGACAAAGCCATAGGTCCAACTCGCCAGGCCCTGCGTGATCAGCCGGGCGGAGGTATATTTTTGCCCGCCCCAATCGGGAAAGGCCGATTTATCGAGGCGCTCTTGGTGGGCTTCGATGATGAGATTGCCGGCCACGATCCGCGCATTCTTGGCGCGATTGGCAGCGTAATATTGGCGCTCTTGGTTGTGCCAGCCCTGGGCATTGCGCGCCGTGTCGTAACGCCAGCGGGAAGGATCGGGCAGGCCATCTTCGTCGAATTCATCGGCCCAAACCAGATCATAGCCGGCGGGCGCATGGTGCGGCTCTGGTTGGGCTGGCACCTGGGAAGAAGCCGATGGGCTGGCGCAAAGGGCCGTAAAGCCCACAAGCAGCGCCGAGATTGCACACCGTATCGACATTGGGCGTTCCTGTTTGCTGCGAAGCCCCGGGAAATGACAGCATGGGCATAAGGATGCCTGCAAAGTGTTTCAGCAGAAAAGCCCCATCTGGCCTTGTGGCCAAACGGGGCATTCCTGGCCTCAGAACTTTGCGCGGATACGCGCCCCGAAGGTGCGTGGCCGCGTAAAGAAGCGGGTGTTATCGAACTGGGTGATGATGATGGCGGCTTCGTGCACGGCCTCTGTCAAATTATTGGCATAGGCCTCGAAACGAAGCCGGCCATCGGTGCCATGGCTATAGCCAATCCCGGCATCCAGCGTGACATAACCCTCGACGCGATCGTCCAAGCGCAGGCGCGGCGCGGTTGGATTTTGAAAATCGATGGAGTTAAAAATGGTTTGGAATTGCGCGGAGCGATAGCCAACGGAAAAGATGTAATCCAGCGATCCCGAAGGCACGGAAATATTTTGTCCAACTGAGCCGTTGATTTGAAAACGCGGCGTGCGCGGCAGGCGCCGCCCATCGATCGGCTGGAAGATGGCTTCGTCCGGGGCCACATCAGCTTGGAAGCGGAAATCCTGGATTTCCTGGGAGCGATTGACCTGCGCCTCCAGCCACAAGGCATTGAAATTGACGTTGATATTATAGGGTAGCTCGAAGCCGCCATCGAATTGCGCGCCGTAAATGGCGGAATTCGCAGCGTTGAAGCTGAAGGAAACGACCAGGGCCTGGGAGGTGCCGGGCGGCAAGGGCACATTTTGTGTCCCCCCGAGGAAATTGACGATCTGTGCCACCGAAAGCAGCGATGTTAGAACCTGATCGCGGTATTGATTGTAGAATAGCGAGCCGTTCAGCCGCACCTTGAAATCGTTGATGTAGAATTCATTCTTGCTGCCGAGTTCGTAGAGCCGGACTTGCTCGTTATCATAAGTGGGAGCCACGCCCGAGCTGCCGAGATTATCGTTAAAGCCGCCGGATTTGTGCGCCGTGGAAATCAGCGCATAGAGCAGATTGTCTGGTGTGATATCGAATTCGCCGCGCACCCGCCAATCGACAAAATTGGTCTGCACCCGGCCGATTTGCTGGAAAATCTGGCCCTGGAAAGGCACGGCGAAAGTCAGATTGCCATCGGCCGGGCAAAACAGATCGTCACCAACATTGGTATCGACACAGGCAGTTGGATTGGTCGCGCCGCCTCCAAACGGGCCGTTGGCGAAAATCTCATCGACATTATCGCGCAGGCCAAACTGCGAGATGCCGTTGAAATAGAAGGCGATGACCTCCGCATCGCTGGTTGCGCCATCGCCATTGGTATCGGCGTTGAAAATGGTGCGGTTTGCGCCCGCGAATTCAAAGCCCTCGGTGCCGATGCGCACACCGAGGCAGCAGTTAAACCCAGCGCCGCCAAGGGCAAAGCCATAGCGCGCCGCCACCCCCTCGCGCGATTTGCGATCATCGGTATAGCGCACGCCCCCGGTCAGGCGGAAGCGCTCGGCGAATTCATAGGTGGCATCGGCGTAGAAGGCGTAGGAGGAGGTGTCGACATCCGGATTGTTGAACTCAACGCCCTGAAAGAACGGTGTACGATCGCCCGTGGAACCCAGAAAGGCGAATTGATCCTCGCGGAAGTAAAGGCCACCCACGCTCCAGATGAATGGGCCCTTGTTATTGAAAATGCGCAGTTCCGAATAGAAAGATCGCGAATCCGTAATTGATTGGAAGCGGGAAAAATTATCGAGTGTTTCGATGCCGCCTGGCCCGTCAAAGGTATCCAGAACGCCGGGATAGAAGGGGGCCACCGGCGTGATCGCGTCATAATTGTAAAGGACATCCCGATAGCTGCCGGTGTATTCAACCGTCACCGGATTGGTTTCGTAGGTTGCGTTCAGGCGCACGCCCCAATGCGTGGTGTTGACTTGAGGCGTGAAGCCGCGCCCAATGACATCGCGCGGATTGGCAATATCATCGGGATTAATGCCATTGCCGAGCGGATTGGCATAATTGGTGCCGGTATAGCCCGTGCCGCTTTCATCAATATAATCACCAGCGAGCAATAGGGTGAGGCGGGCAATCGGCTTGACCAGGATTTGCGCGCGGAAGGCCAGATTGTTTTCCGCCTCGGCGACATCCACCGTCGTCACCGGACCCACATTATCATAATAGGAATCATGGCGCAGGCTATAGCCTGCAAAGCGGAAAGCGGCTTTGTCCCCCAAGGGCACATTGACATGCCCGCTGACGGCGATCTGATTGTAATTGCCGTATTCTGCCTCGACACTGGCATCAAAAATGCCCAGCCCCGGCTTGAAGGAAATCACATTGACCGATCCGGCCGTGGCATTGCGGCCGCGCAGGGTGCCTTGCGGCCCGGTATTGACCTCGACGCGCTGGATATCAAAAAACGCCGATCCAAGCCCAGATGGGCGCGGCAGATAGACGCCATCAAAATGCGTGGCGGCCGCCGGATCGCCGAGTTCGGTATTGTTGCTGGAGCCGATGCCGCGAATATAAACTTCGATATTGCCTTGATTGCGCGCCACCGTCAGGCCCGGCACGCTATCGTTGAGATCGGCCAAATCCTGCACGCCAATGCGCTTTAAATCTTCGCCGCTGAATACCGATGAGGTGCCGGCATAGTTTTGCAAGGTTTGCTCGCGCCGCTCTGCCGTCACGATGATTTCGTCGGAGGCCGTCGGCGTTTCATCTTGGATGGCGTCGCTGGCGGGCGCGGGCGGGGCTGGCACCTGCGCCAAAGCGGGCGCTGCCAAAGCCATGCTGGCGATGCTGGCCAAAAGGGCCGTTCTTAACTGCGTCATGTTTCATCCCCTTGACATGGCTTTTGATGGTCGCGGCTTTTCGATCCGCTTTCTGGAATAGTCTAGATCAATATTGTGAGGGTTCACAACAAGAAAATGAGAGCGCTCTCAACGCCCATTGCACGGTGACCGCTTTGGGCTATGAACACGGGCAGGGCAAAGTGAAGGCTAAAGCGTTCGAGATGCTGAAAGCGTTGATGAAAACAACCAGGCGGGGCGGATGAGCCGGCCTGCTTCCGTCACGATCGAGCATGTCGCCGCGGCGGCCGGCGTATCGCGTCAGACCGTTTCGCGCGTCATCAACAATGGGCCCAATGTGAAGCCGGCGGTGCGCATCAGGGTGATGGGCGCGATCGAGGATTTGGGCTATGTGCCCAATCTGGCGGCGCGCCGGATGGGCGGGGCGCGCTCATTCCTGATCTTGGCCATCAATGATCGCCAGCGCACCATCGACAATTGGCGGGTGGGCCGCGGCAATGATTGGGTCGATCAAATGCTGCATGGCGGCATGTTGACCTGTGAAGAGCGCGGCTATCACTTGCTGTTTGAATTGATCGATACCGATCCGGCCATGGCGCGCGCCCAAATGGGGCGGGTGCTTTCGGCGCTCAGCCCTGATGGGGTGATTTTGACACCGCCGCACACGGAAAATCTGGAATTGGCGCAATTGCTCCAGGCGCGTGCCATCCCATTGGGGCGTATGGGATCTTCGCACATGCCAGATGGGATCAACGCCTTCATGAGCGATTTTGATGCGGCCGGCGCGGCTGTGGCGCATTTGCTGGCCCTCAAGCACCGACGTATCGGCTTTATTTCGGGCAGCGCGCAATATGCCGCGTCCCTGGAGCGCGTGCGCGGCTATGAAGAGGCGATCGCGCGGGCCGGCTTGGCGCAAGCCGAAGGCTTTGTGCAATATGGCGATTTCAGCTTCGATTCCGGGGCAAGAGCCGCCGCTTGCATGCTAAGCCTGCCTGCGGCCCCAACGGCGATCATTGCCGGCAATGATGAGATGGCTTTCGCGGTTTTGCACGTGGCGGCCGATCGCGGGCTTTGCGTGCCCGAGGCGCTTTCGGTGATCAGCTTCGATGATACGCCCGGCGTGCGCTTCAGCGTGCCGCCGCTTACGGCCATTCGCCAGCCGATTTCCGCGCTCGCCGCGACCGTCACGGAAAAACTGATCGCGGCCAGCACGGGCACGCCCATGGATGGCAATTTCGTGCTTCCCTTTGAACTCATCCGGCGCAGCAGTACGGCTGTTTGCGCCGCGTGATGCCGGCGCGCGCGGGCAAAGCGCCCCCTCAGCCGCCCTCCGCGCTGGAATCCTCGCTCTCATCCTCGCCGGGTGCGTAGCTGAGCAGATCACCCGGTTGGCAGTTCAGCTCACGGCACAAAGCTGACAGCGTTGAAAAGCGCACGGCTTTGGCCTTGCCGGTTTTCAAAATGGACAGGTTAGCGAGGGTGATGCCCACCCGGTCACACAATTCCGTCAGCGACATGCGCCGCTCCAGCAAAATTCGATCGAGGGTAACCCGGATGGCCATGATGTGCGCCGCTCAGATCGTTAAATCTTGTTCTTCGCGCATGCGTGCGCCGACCCGGAACACCTCCGCTAAAACCATGAGGGTGAAAATCGCGAACCAGCTCTCCAGGCGAACCGAGAGCGAAACGGAAACATGCGCCGTCTCTGGCTGGCCAAACAGGGCCATGGCCAGGCCGATCATGCCCGCCACGGCATAGCGCGACAGCTCCAGCGCCAACAAAGCGATCCAGATCACCCGCAAATGGTGGGCATTCTCCATCAAAAAGGGCTTATCGGAGCAGAAATTGGCGAACAAGCGCTTGAGCCGATCGACCACAACGAGGCCGCCGCCGATGGCAAAAGCCGCCCCCAGCAGCGCCGGTGCTCCGATCGTCCAGGCCAGATCGTCATGCGTGGTGATGCTTGTGTGCGCGCCGCGCGCCAAGATTTTGACATGGCTGGCCTCCCAGGCAGAATCCAGCCACCCAGCCGCCCCGCCCGCAATCATGGCCCCGTAAAGCAGCGCCCAGGCCCCCAGGAGCCCGGCGGCTATCCAAAGCAGCCACCAAACGATATCGAGAACCAGTTTGAGAATGGAGGCGACGGAGCCCCGCCCAAGAATCTTCATTTCGCCACCCCTTTCTCGTTTGCGCCAGCGTGGGAATATCGAATATCGATATATCTAAACGTCTGGCGCGTCAAAGGCCTTCGACATGACCGCAAAAGATTTAATTCTTCCTCGCCGCCTGATCGCCGCGACCCACAACCGCGGCAAGCTGGCCGAGCTGGTCGCCTTATTGG
>JAKFWI010000050.1 GCA_021731965.1 Hyphomonadaceae bacterium
GCGTAATCAGCGATGGAGGCCATCTCCCGCACACGGCGCAGGAAGTCATCGGAAAAACGCATGGACCCGCACTTCGCAGCAGCCTATTGGAGGCGCAGGCTAACCCTGTTCGCGCCGCGCCGCCAGGGCCGGTCTGCTTATGCCTTGCTGAGGGGGATTACGCGATGCGATGTCTGGTGATTGGGGTGATGATGCTGCTTTCTCCCATGCAGGCCATGGCCCAAGCGCCAAATCCTGGTGGCGATGGGCCCACGATCCTGCGCTTCACCACGGAGGCGCAGGCCCGCGTGCGCCCCGATCGCGCCAATATCAGCGCCGGCGTGGTGGCCAGCGCGCCAACAGCTGGCGCGGCTTTGGCCCAAAGCGCCGAAAATATGAATTCCATCCTCAAAGCGCTGAAAAATGCCAAGGTGGATTCCCGCGATATCCAAACCAGCAATCTCAGCCTCTTGCCCCAATTCAATTATCCCGAAGGGGGCACGCCCAAATTGACGGGCTATCTGGTGCAGAACACCCTGGATGTGACGGTGCAGGATCTCAAAACCCTGGGCAAGCTCATTGATGCGGTGACGTCCAGCGGGGCCAACCAGCTCAATGGCGTGAGTTTCAGCGCCAAAGACCCAGCCGCCGCCGTGGATAGCGCCCGCAAGGAGGCCATCGCGATCGCTCAAAAACGCGCCGAGCTTTACGCCAGCGCGCTGGGCCTGCGCGTGGCGCGTGTCGCGCTGGTGGAGGAAACGCCCGGTGCCGCCTTGCCGGTGCCAGCCCCCTCTGCCCGGCTGCTGAGCTATGCTCAGGCCAACACGCCGATCGAGCCCGGAGAGCTCGGCTATGGCGTTTCCATCACCGTCACCTTCGAATTGCGCTGAAAGCAGAGCCGGCATGACCCCGTTAGGCGTGACGCTGATCGATCATCCGCTGGTGCAGCATAAGCTGACGATCATGCGCATGAAGGACACCTCCACCAAGAATTTCCGGCAATTGCTGCGCGAGATCGCTTTGCTGATCGGCTATGAGGCCACGCGGGATCTAGAGCTCGCGTCCCTGGAGATCGAGACACCCCTGCAGACCATGCATTCCCCGATGATCGCCGGCAAAAAACTGGTGTTCGCGCCGATTTTGCGCGCGGGCATGGGCCTCTTGGAGGGGATGCTCGATCTGGTGCCTTCGGCGCGGGTGGCCCATATCGGCCTCTATCGCGATCCGGCCACTTTGGAGCCGGTGGAATATTACTTTAAAGCCCCCGAGGATTTATGCGATCGCTTGACGATCGTTCTCGATCCCATGCTGGCCACAGCCAATTCGGCGGTGGCGGCGGTGCAGCGCCTCAAACAGCGCGGAGCGGAGAATCTGCGCTTGGTCTGCCTGCTCGCGGCCCCGGAAGGGCTGGCGCGGTTTTACGCCGCCCACCCGGATGTCCGCGTCTATTGCGCGGCGATCGATGAAAAACTCAACGATCACGGCTATATCGTGCCTGGCCTCGGAGATGCCGGCGATCGCATCTACGGAACCAAATAGCCGCGTGTTAGACGATGGCGGCGCGCAGCATTTCCACCATCACGATGGCGGGCGTGCAGACGGCCAAAGCCAGCAACAGCACATTGCCAATGCGGTGAAAACGGGCCGAAATTTGTGATTGGGTCATGGGTATTTTCCTTTTTGACGTGCGGAGCCTGCGGGCTAAACGCTAGCCCCCAGGTTCCGGACTGCGTTCACTTTAAGCGTGGCCGTTAGGGCTGCGACGCGACCTTCTGCGCCAGCGCTACATCGGCGAAAGCGCGCCCATCAGGGGCGATGGACAAAGCGCTGACTTGTTGCGTGCTCAGATCGAAGCTGCAGCGCGCCTTGGCGTCCGGCCCGCTTGCTTGCGGGATGGAGAAATCCGCCTTCACCATACGCGGCCGCAATTGGATGCGATCCATGCCAATGGCGGCGCGCGTGGGGGGCACGCTGAGCTGACCAGCAATGGCCATACGGCAGCCGCCGAGAGCCGCCGCTTGATCCGCGCCTTGGCTGGCCTGAGCCGCGCCAGCGGTCAAGGCAAAGCCTATGGCGCTCAGTGTCACAAATGTAATAGCTTTCATAACCAACTCCTCATGGTTTTTCGGTATGACAGTCATCATATTAATAGTAGACCGGTCGTCATACAAGGGCTAAACCGCAATTATGAAAAAGAACATTGTTCGTGAAGGCATGATCCGCGCCGCCGCCCATCTCTTCCGTTCTCGCGGGTATGAGGGCGTGGGCGTGGCCGATTTGCTGCAAACATCGGGAACGCCGCGCGGTTCCTTGTATTTTCACTTCCCCGGCGGGAAGGAACAAATCGCCCGCGAAACCGTGCTGTTCGTGCGCGAACGGGTGCTGGAGCGCCTGCAGGCGCTGCGCGCCGCGGGCCCGGCCCCCGGCACTTATGTCTCGGCCGTGCTCAATGGCTGGGCCGAGGCCTTATTGGAATCCGATTTTCAAAAGGGCTGCGCGGTGGCGCTGATCGCGCTGGAAACGGCACAGAGCTCTGGCCCCTTGCGCGAAGTGGCGCAAGAAACCTTCCGCCAATGGAATGAGGAAATCGCCCGCGCCGCCGGCGATTGGGGGGCCGATCCCGAAGAGGCCCGCTGCTTTGCCTCGGTGCTGCAAAGCCTGATCCAGGGGGCGGTGGTGCTGGCCCGGGCCAGCCACAGTATCAAACCCTTTGAGGATGCGGCGCAGGCCGCGTTGGCGCTCACCCCGAGTTGGTTGAGCACGATCCAGGGGCAAGCCGCCATGGCCCCTTCCCTCCCTGCAGAAAGCCGCTAAAAAGCTCTCAGCCCTACTGCATTGCGAGGGCTGGAGGGTCAGATGGTCACGCAAACCAAGGCAAGGCGCAGCAAGATAGAGCCGCCGCTGGATTGGCAGGCCATTCGCAGCGCCGCCCCCTTGGCCGAAGTGGAGCTCAAACCCCAGGGGTTTTTCTACAGCATCACCTCGCTGTTTCGCCCAGGCATGGCTCCCGCTGAGGCAATCTATTCCCTCTTGGCCGCCGCCGCCGCCATAGACGGCAAAATTTCCCCGGAAGAGAGCCAAGAGTTAACGGCGCTGTGCCATCGCTCCCGCACATTGGCTAAGCTCGGCCCGGCCAAGCTTGAAGACTTGCGCGCCTCCATCGCCCCGCGGCTGGAGCGCGGCAAGATCGCCGCCTTGATCGATCACGCCGCCAAAAGCCTGCCGGGCAAAATGCGCCTTGCGGTGTTTGGCCATTGCGCCGATCTGATTTTTGCGGATCGCACCGTGATGAAATCAGAGCGGGACTTCCTCACACGGCTCATTTCGCTGCTGGCTTTGCCTGCGCAACAGGCCGAAGACATGCTACGGGCCATCCGTGCCAAGAATATGCATTAGAGCGGATCCCGAATTGACTGAAATCAGATCAAATCGGGTGAATCCGCTCTACACCAATGAATTGGACCCGTTCTCGTCCGAAAACCGCTTAACACTTTTCGGGAACGGGTTTAGTAAGCAAACCGCGAACCAAACCGGGGATTAGCATGAGTATCGACAAATTCTTTGATGACATCATGGGCGGCATGTCCAAAGAAGAGGCCTTCTTTGCCCTGATCGCTGCCGCCGCGCTGATCGATGATGAGCAGCACGCGCAGGAAGCCGAAGAGTTGCAGGCGTTGGTGCATCGCACGCGCACGCTCTCTGCCCTGAGCCGCGCCGATATGGCGGCCATCGAGGCGAAGATCCGCCCTCGGCTGACCAAAGACAAAATCCAGGATCTGATCGTCGATGCCTGCTCCAGCCTCAAGCAGGAAAAGCCCGATGTTGGCCTCTCTATTTTCGCTCATGCCTGTGACATCATCTTCGCGGACCGGGTGGTGAAGAACCAGGAGAAGGTGTTCTTGAAGGATCTGGTCACCCATTTGGGCGTCGCCGATGTTGAAGCCGAGATGATGCTCAAAGCCATCCGCGCCAAGAATGAGCATTGAGCGCCTATCGCCGATCCATGCTCAGGGCAAGATCTCTACAGGCTGCAAGTCCGCCTCGATTTAAGCCGGCCTTAAAAGCCTTTGCGAAAGGAAAGTGATATTGTTCGACCAAGTGGATCAAGATAAGCCTGTTGAAAGCGGATCGGCGTTAAGCCGCCGTCCGTGCGAACAACCGGCCGCTGATTGAACACATTATTAACATCCAACGTCAACCGCGACTTCTTGAGCAAAAAGGATTTGTTTTCTTTATCAAAAGCTTCCTGCAGGTTCGCAAAAACATTGACGTTCAACGTGGCGAGACTGTTAAACCGGAGACTCTCCCCACCCGTGATTGCCGATCCGGTCAGGGATGTTGGACTGTCCCATCTCAGATCGACCCTTCCTCCAAGACCGCTCTTGTAAGCACCGGCAACAAACTCGATTCGATGCTGTCGCCTGCCCCCAAACAGATCCACGGCATCGCCTCTTCGAAGGTTCAACGGTGACGTGTTGGGCGCAAGCGTGATTTCGTCTCTAGTGAACCAAGTGTGGTATACATTGGCAAAGATCCGGCTCGAGATATTCTGGGCTTGCCGGGCCAAGGCGCTGTTGGCCGGGACCGCAAACACGAAATCATCCGGGTTGGCCGCCGCGGCCTCCTCTACACTTTTAAAGTTCTGCTCCGCTTCTTCCCCGTCATCGGAAAGAGGCCCAAGTGAGCGCGATAAGCTGAGCCCCCAAAAAATCTGATTGCGAACGCTTTTCGAAAAATTTATTGGCCGGACATCAATCTCAGTCAGTTGTGCATTGGCATCGCGCGTGAAGCGCCCCTCAAAGGCGTTCGTCGTTGCTGTCGTGAGCAATGGGAATGGGGCTAGCGGGTCATTGACTCTGGATGCCAAAAACGTCGCGTTAAGTGAAAAATTTAGGCGCTTGAACGGCTTAAGCGTAAACTGTGCCTGGAAATTTTGCTCGCTTTCATTTAGCAAATCAGGATTTCCGCCGGTCACGAAAGTTAAATCAACTGTCTCTCCGGTAACAAAATCTAATGTCCGCACGTTGGGAGTGCGAAGCGTTGGCTGGCCCAATTGCTCCAAACTTGGCGGGCGCTGCTCATCGACAAAAGCGAAGGAAAACCTAAGCGCCCGAGAAGGGGCCCAATCGACTCTCGCGTTCAGCCTGCGGGTATCGTCAACATCCGAAAGACTGGCGAATGACAGGCCATAGCTTGCGCTAAGCCGGCCTGCCGGGCTGACCGGCGAAAGGATCGGGATGGATAAATTCGCCGAGACTCCCGTATTGTCTCGAATTCGCCGCGCGCCGATCTGCAAATTATCTTGAAAGGTAGATGAATCCAGCTCCGAAACACCGCCCTCTAGAATAACCGAGCCCTTCAATGGGCCCGCCGGCAATGATATTAGTGTTCCTGCCGCATCTAGACGCACCAGAAAGTCTCTGTTGTCGGCATCCGTGAAATCAAAACTGCTGCCCGAACCCGCCACGGAGATTCCGGAGAAATTGCTTCGTTTGGCATACGTGATATCAAGAAGCAGGCGAAGATCTCCGAACTCGCCTGCCAAATTCGCTCCAAGCTCCCATTCATTGGAGTCGCGAACATTTTCCAGGATTGAAGCGCCGCTGGCACCAATCTGGCCACGCGAACGCTCGCCTCTGAACCTTCCGGTGACGGATGCGCTGATCTCCTTGCCGATCGGCCGGGCAAAACTGCCATTGACCGAAAATCTCTCGATCTCAGGCAAGAGGGCACGGAAACGCGCGAGCGCCTCGCTACCGGAGGGTTGCACGATGCTTCGCTGCGCTTCAGTTAGCTCTCGGGATACGAAATAGCTGCCTCCAAAGCCCACCCTCGTATCACCGTTGATCTTGAAGAGATCAACGGCCCCCTGAGCGGTTGCACCGCCGCCCTCTGTGGTGAGGGCGCCTGTTCCAGCGGCAAACACCCCGGTAAACTCGTCCAAGGTGATGATATTCAATACCTTGCGATCCGCTGGCAGACCAAAGTATGTCGCCGCGTCTTCGGGAAAGACCTCCAACTTCTCGATCGCTTCGGCTGGTATTGCGGCAATATCACGTGGGTTAGGCAGACGCCGGCCATTCAGCAACAGCAAGGGCGGGGCATCGCCTTGTGAGCGCGGGCCAGTGATTTGCGCACCCAATGCCGCGATCAGCTCTTCAACCGTGCTGGCCCCATAGGCCCCTATTTCAATTGGTGTGAACGCGCGCTCCAAAACCGCATCGAACCCGATGGATTTGGAAGTCTTCTTGCTCCGAACGACGATATCACCCGCATCGCTCAACTGCTCGGGCGGTATCCGCTTAAACTGCTCGCGCAGCACAGCCTGTACTTCTGGCGGCAGAGGTTTCCCATCAGGGCCAGAAAATTGAACTTCCTGCTCTTGTGTTTCCTGGCTCTGTGCACTTTCGGACTCTTCCTCAACCTGCGAAAGAGGCGGCGCGGCCGCTGGCGAGGCCTGCGCCAAGGCAGAGCCTATGCAGCAAGAAAAAGAGGTGGCAAAAGCGGCTGCAATCTGCAGCGCTCCCCGAATTTTTTGCCTGGCTGCCAATCCATTCCAACCCGGCAAGTGAGATCGCTCGCCCATCACGCTAGCTCCAACATTGCATTCAACGACGCCTCGAAATCGGCGATCGAGCCCGGAACACATTTGGAATTGCTTGCCGCAAGCCATTCTGAGAATTTCTTCTTCTCCGAGAGGCTTCTTGCCAGGTCACTCAAAATTTTTTCATTCGGGCAGCGCGCTTTCCAAAACAAAGAGAAAACAGCCGCTTGAGCATAAAACAGATCGACGCTTCTACCAAGATCGCTTTCACTGTCCAAAACGAAGCCAAGGGAGGTCTCGGCCCGCGAGACACCGCCGCGCAATGCCTGCGCAAACTTATTATGATCTTTCAAACAATCGTTTTCTTGGGGGTTCTCTCTCTGGAAGCCGCCTTAGGGCGGCTAAAGCATTGGGGGCATAATCTACGGTTGCGCGCAATTCATGTTACAATCTGTTCACCACTATGTGAAAGTGGCAAATCAGCTTGGCCGCTACCCCCACCCATCTGGGCGTCGCCGATGGCGAGGCGGAAATGATGCTGAAAGCGATTCGCGCCAAGAACGAGCATTGATAGCGGCGTTTCCCGGCCATTAACGCCAAAGAGCATGGCCCCAGGGAAAGGGCCATGCTCCCGGTTTTTTCTTCAGCCGTATAGGTGCCTTAGCTGGCCTGGGCCGCGCTGGCGGTATCGACGCGCAGGCCGGGCCCCATGGTGGAGCTGATGGCCGCCTTGCGCAGGAACACGCCCTTGGCCCCGCTCGGCCGGGCCTTGACCACGGCATCCACGAAAGCCCGGATGTTTTGCAGCAAAGCCTCATCGCTGAAGCTGGCCTTGCCGATGCCGGCATGCACGATGCCGGCCTTCTCCACGCGGAATTCCACCGCCCCGCCTTTGGCATCCTTGACGGCCTTGGCCACATCGGGTGTCACCGTGCCCACCTTGGGATTGGGCATCAGGCCGCGCGGGCCCAGGATTTTGCCCAAGCGCCCCACCAAAGGCATCATGTCCGGCGAGGCGATGACGCGATCAAAATTGATCAGGCCGCCATTGATCTGCTCGAACAAATCATCGGCCCCCACCACATCGGCGCCGGCATTGCGCGCCTCGGTGGCTTTTGGCTCCCGCGCGAACACCGCCACGCGGATGGTGCGACCGGTTCCGTTGGGCAGATTGCACACACCGCGCACTTGCTGGTCAGGGTATTTGGGATCGACCCCGAGATTGAGCGCGAGTTCGATGGATTCATCGAATTTGGCGCTGGCGCGGGCTTTCGCCTCGCGGACCGCGTCTTCGAGGGAATAGACCTTGCGCGTGTCAATGCCTTGGCGCGACGCCGCGATCCGCTTGGGTAATTTGGCCATCATCCCTACTCCGCGACCTGCAGGCCCATGGCCCGGGCTGAACCCATGATAATCTTGGTGGCCGAGTCGAGATCGTTGGCGTTCAAATCCTTCATCTTGGCCTCGGCGATGGCCCGGCACTGCGCCATGGTCACCGTACCGACAAAAGTGCGGCCCGGCAGCTTGGAGCCCGAAGCCGGCTTTTTGCCAAGCTTCAACCCTGCCGCCTTTTTGAGTAGAAAGGTGGCGGGCGGGGTCTTGATCTCGAAGGAAAAGGACTTGTCCTGATAATAGGTGATGATCACCGGGCAGGGCTGCGCCTTTTCCAGCTCTTGGGTGCGCGCGTTAAAGGTTTTACAAAATTCCATGATGTTGAGGCCGCGTTGCCCCAATGCTGGCCCGATGGGTGGGGAAGGTTTTGCCTCCCCGGCCGGAACCTGGAGCTTGATCTGCCCCATGACTTTCTTTGCCATATGATCCTCTATTCATTGCCGGCACCTGTTCGGCGCGGCGGAGGGGGCGTGGTGCGGCCGGGCTGGACTGCGCCCAAAGCCTCCCACGCGGATGATGCCAAGGGAAATCCCCAAAGCGAAGCGGCAGCCCATACAGGCTCCGCCAAGCTTTGTCACGCAGGTTTGCGCGTTCGGTGGCGCTCGCCGCCAGCGGCGCGCGGTGCTTCAGCGCTTGCGCTTTGGCTCAACTGCGGCGCGAAACAAGTAAAACAGCGCCCCGCACGCGATCAGTGCACCGGGGATGGCGAACAGCACGGCCGCTAAAGCTTGCGAGAAATTCGCGGCACCGGGCATCAGCCCCAGCCCCACGCCCACCAATACCGCGCCCATCACCGCAAAAGCGCCCAGCGCCACATGGTCCTTGGCCGCCGTCTCCAGCCAGGACGGGGGGGTCAGTGAGCTGCTGCGCCCCGTTATGCCGTGCAGCGGGAGGTCATCCTCCATCTCCTCATGCACCACGGGTGGCAGCAAAGCCCGGGCAGACGCCGGCTCAGCCGCCAAAATATCGCGCAGGCGCAAAGTGATGGCATCTTCGGCCGGCTTCGGCTGCGCAGCCGGGCCTTCACCGCCATCGGCGGGCTGCCAGGGGTCTTGGCCCGCCAGGCCAACCGCCTGTATCCGCGCCGATGGGCGCGGCCGCACCCAAGCGGAAGCCACCGGCACGTGCACGCCTTCTTCCAACAGCCAGGCCGCCTCGATGGCGCGGCGGCGCGCCAGCACGCTCAACAGCCCAGGGGGGCCGTCTGCGGCACCATAGCGCCAGTCCAGCAGGCTATCGGCGGCAGCGACCAACGCGCCGGCGTTCAAATGGCGCAAAACCTCGCTCTCGCGGAACGCCTCCCAGCCGATCGAAAACGCAAAGGAAACCAAGGCATCGAATTGCTCTTGGGTCAGCGCAATAAAGACATGCGCATTTAGCTGGCCTTCCACCACCAGCAAATCCTGGCGCAGCAAGGCTTCTGCGGCGATTTCATTCAGAGGAGCCGCCGCCTGCTCCGGTGCGACATGGTTGAAGCCGACCAGCCACCAGCCATCCGGCAAGGCCAAGGGCCGGGCCTGAAACCCCTCGAACCGCTTCACCAGCTCCAGGCCGGCCTGCGAGACAATGTGGGCTTGCGCCATGCCAAAGCGTCCCAAAACGGCGCGTCATGCCCCGCTTGTGGTCCGCACCTCGCAAAGCGTGGGCCGGCTATAGCAATATCCAGCTGGCCAGACTTAAAAAAGATAAAAACCCTATCAAATCAGTGGCCCAGGTCACAAACACCGACGATGCCACCGCCGGATCGGCCCCCGCGCGGCGAAGCCCCAGCGGCACCAGCGCCCCGATCAAGC
Source organism: Hyphomonadaceae bacterium (assembly GCA_021731965.1). GTDB lineage: Bacteria > Pseudomonadota > Alphaproteobacteria > Caulobacterales > Aquidulcibacteraceae. The sequence continues at coordinate 9,709 of JAKFWI010000050.1, forward strand.
CCGCGCAGGTCAAATTGGCCAGCACCGCCAGGCCGATCGCCAAGGCCAAGCCAAAGCTTTGAAACCAAAACCCCGCCACCCCGCCCAGCAGCAAGGCCACCAGCAGGCCGTTGAGCGCCCCCGTCAGCACTTCGCGCCCGATAAACCGTGAGGCGTTGAAGGTGGTGAGATCGCGTGCGGCGATGGCGCGAACGGAAATCGCCAAGGTCTGCGTGCCGGCATTGCCGCCAAGCGAGGCCACGATGGGCATCAGCACCGCCAGCGCCACCAGCTTCTCGATCGCGCCTTGAAAGCCGGCGATGACGCTGGAGGCCGTCAACGCGGTCAATAGATTCAGCAACAGCCATGGCAAGCGCGAGCGCATGGAGCGCAGCACGGAATCGGCCATGCCCGCCCCGGTAACGCCCGAAAGCTTGAGCAAATCCTCCGTGCCCTCCTCCAGGATGACAGTGACGATGTCATCCACGGTCATCATGCCAGTTAACCGCCCGGCGGCGTCCACCACCGGCGCGGAAACGAGGTGATAGCGCTGAAACGCAAAGGCCACCTCCTCCTGATCCATTTCCGGCCGGGCCATAAAGGGCATGGGGCTGATCAAGGAGGCCAGCGGCGTCTCGCGCGGCTCGCGCAGCATGGTCGAAAGCGCGGCAGCTCCAATCGGCCGGAAGGCGGGATCCACCACATAGATTTCATAAAAGCGCTCCGGCAGGGCATCGGCCACCGCACGCAAATGATCGATGGTCTGCCCCACGGTCCAGAACTCGGGCGCGGCGACAAATTCGCGCTGCATGAGGCGCCCGGCGGTTTCCTCATCGAAGGAGAGGCCGCTTTCCACGGCCGCGCGCACATCGTCTGGGGCCGCGGCCAGCACCTCTTCCAGGCGCTCTTCTTCAACGTCAGAGGCCACCAGCGCCGCATCATCGGTATCCAGCTCCGACAATGCCCGCGACACATAATCGGCCGGCAGCAGCGCCAACACCGCCTCGCGCCGCTCCATCACCAATTCCGGCAGGAATTCCGGGTTCAGCTCCTGGCCGATCAGCCGCAGCACGTGGCGCAGGGCATCTCCCGGCAATTGCTCCAGCACGTCGGCCAGATCGGCGGGGTGCAGCGGCTGCAGCAAACGGCGCAGCAAGGGGCCGTCACGGTCCCCGGCGGCACCGATGACGGAAGCGAGGAAATGCGGGTCCAGCCGAAAAGGTGCGCTGGCCGCTTCGTGATCCGCTGGGTGCATGGCTCAATCCCTCAAGATCGGGCGCACAGCCCCAATCCGCGCCAATACTTCCATTCCTGTCGTGATGACCGGCGCCAGACTTGCCTCGCTTCGCGCTGGCCAGCAAGGCAATTGGCGTGCAGCGCCATTAAACGCGCTCTTTCACATTGCCAAAGCGGATTTTCGGGTTTTTCTCGGCGACATAGCTGACTTCCCATGCGCTTTTGGCCATGAATACCGGTGCGCCATCCAGATCCTCGGCGATCTGGTTCTTGGATTTCTCGACAAACGCCTCGAGATCGGCGCGGCTTTCGCTGCTGACCCAGCGCGCCGCCTGATAGGGGCTTTGTTCGAACAGCACATCCAGGCCGTATTCAGCCCGCACCCTTTCTTCCAGCACGTCAAATTGCAACGCGCCCACCGCCCCGATGATGGCATCCGAGCCGAGCACCGGGCGAAACACCTGCGTCACCCCCTCTTCGGCCAAGCCATCGAGTGCCTTTTTGAGGTGCTTTTGCTTCAGGGGGTCTCTGACGCGGCAGCGGCGCAGGATTTCCGGCGCGAAATTGGGAATGCCCTTGAACGCGATGGTGCCGCTCTGCGAGAGGCTATCGCCCACGCGCAGCACGCCGTGATTGGGCAGGCCAATCACATCACCCGGAAAGGCCTCTTCAGCGATTTCGCGCTCCTGCGCCAGAAACATCATCGGGTTATGCACATGCATGGCGCGCCCATTGGCGGTTTTCAGCGTCATGCCGCGCTGAAAGCGCCCGGAGCAAACCCGGAAAAACGCCACGCGATCGCGGTGTTTGGGATCCATGTTCGCTTGGATTTTAAAGACAAAGCCCGAAACCTCCTCTCGCTCCGGGCCGATCGGCGCGCCGCCCCCGGCCAGCGCCTGCGCCCGCGGCGCGGGGGCCAGCTGCGCCAGCCCATCGAGCAATTCCGCCACGCCAAAGCGGCGCAGCGCCGAGCCGAAGAATACCGGCGTCAGATGCCCTTCCCGGTAGTTTTGCAGGCTGAAAGGGGCCATGCCCTCGCGCGCCAACTGGGCGGTCTCGCGTAATTCCTGGGCCTCTTCGCTGGTAAGCCATTGCGCGATCGAGTTTCCCGAAAAGGCGATGGGCAGCGGGCGCTGAAACTCCTCCCCTGGCTCGGGGCGCTTGAAGGGGATGAAGGCATCGGCCGCCAGATCAAGCACCCCGCGAAAGCGCTGACCAGACCCGGCCGGCCATTGCATGGGCGCGGGCTCCAGCGCCAGCCGCTCGCGGATCTCATCCAGCAAAGCGAAGGGATCTTGCGCCTCGCGGTCCAGCTTATTGATGAAGGTCAAGATCGGGATATCGCGCAGCCGGCACACCTCGAACAGTTTTAGCGTTTGCGGCTCGATGCCCTTGGCGGCGTCCAGCACCATCACGGCGCTATCGGCGGCGGTCAGCGTGCGATAGGTATCCTCCGAGAAATCCTCATGCCCGGGTGTATCGAGCAGATTGATGATGCGGTCTTCGTGCTCGAAGGTCATCACCGAGGCAGACACCGAAATCCCGCGCTCACGCTCGATCTTCATCCAATCGGAGCGGGTGCGCCGCGCCTCACCGCGCGCACGCACGGCTCCAGCGGCCCGGATGGCCCCGCCGGCCAGCAAGAGATTCTCGGTCAGGGTGGTTTTGCCGGCGTCCGGGTGGGAGATGATGGCGAAGGTGCGCCGGCGGGCGGCCTGAAAACCAGGATCGATTGCGTTCATGCCCCGCGTGTAGGGCGGAATGGCGCTCTTTGAAAGGCGGGGCCGCTAGCTTGCAGGAAAAGTGGCCTTGCGGTTTTCCGTCAGAATGCGCTCTAAGTTATTGAATCAGAGCATTTTTCTAATCAGAAATCGACTTCGATTTCTTTGAAAATGCTGGAGAGCGCATTCAGGAAAAGTGGCCTTGCGGTTTTCCGTCAGAATGCGCTCTAAGTCATTAAATCAGAGCATTTTTCGAATCAGAAATCGACTTCGATTTCTTTGAAAATGCTCTGGGGGCACGCGCGATGCGCTATTGCGCCAAAGGACTCAGCTGTGCCGCAATGCCCGCAGGGCCGCGAGGATATCCTCCGGCGCCATCCGCGCGCGGTAATCGGGGTTCACTTCCCGCGCAGCGATCACGCCATCGGTGGCCACCACCAAAGTGGCTGGAATGGGCAATAGCCAGGAGGAATTGCCGCAATAGGTGGCGATATTCCAGCCGGCATCCATGATCATTTCCGCCATCGCATCATCGACCCAAATCGCCAGATTCAGCATGCTGGCATAGGCGGCATCCATATCGGTGAGGATGGGAAAACCTGCCCCCGCCCCGGCCTGCATGCGCCGGGTATAGCGGCGGCTTTCGGGCGTGATCACGACAACTTTACCGCCCAAGGCCTCGATCGAATGCTCCATGGAGGCGATGGCCGCCGCATGCAGCTGGCAATACGGGCACCAATGGCCACGCATGAACACAATGACAGCGGGGCCATCGGCCGTAAGCGAAGCGAGGTCAATCAGATTGCCGTTTTGATCCGGCAGCACGAAATTGGGCAGCACATCGCCAACTTTGGGGGCGTTCACGCCCGCCTCTGCCCGTTGCAGCCGGTGGATAAACTCTCCCGAAGCAGCCATAATTGCGGGATTGATCGACCCCAGCCGATCCGACAATTCCCGCAGGCGGATGTGCAGGGGCTCGCGGGAGGCCAATGCCTCCTCGGCCGCGCACTCGATCGCCTTGATCGTGTCAAATGCCTGAGACATGCCCACCCCGAATTAAGAAAAACCACATTTTCTCAAAACCATCACGAAGCCAATGCTTCAACCCGATGTACTTTACCTATACTTAGCGAATACATTCATAACGCACGGCTTTCGTCGTCACAGCGTTAGGCACCACCCTTACCGATCGAAGGCAGATCAATCGGTGCACGGTGCAACCGCGATCCTTAAACCACCATCGCAAAGCCAGTCCAAATTTTTTGACTGAACCTTGCTGTATTTCACTCACCACAATGTTATAATTAATGAGTGCCGGCTAATACCTGCGCTGCATGGAGACTATGCACGAAGCGCGGCGCCCGCAAAAGCTCGACGCGCGTCGCCCGGCGTGCTTGATTCCCCCGCATGCAAGATCTGATTTTAGCCCTTGATCAAGGCACGACCTCCACCCGCGCCATCGTGTTTGACGCGGGCTTGAGGGCCATCGCGGCCGCGCAAACCCCTCTGGCCCAGCATTACCCGCAGCCCGGCTGGGTCGAGCATGATTTGGAGGAGATCTGGAGCGCCACTCTCCAGGTGTGCCGCGAAGCGATCAGCGCCGCGGGAGGGCCTGGGCGCATCGCCGCAATCGGCATCACCAATCAGCGCGAAACGACGGCGATTTGGGATAGAAGCAGCGGCAAAAGCCTGCACAAAGCCCTCGTCTGGCAAGATCGCCGTACCGCCAGCGCCTGCGAGGCCCAACGCGCGCGTGAGCCTTGGGTGCAAGCCCAAACCGGCTTGCTGGTCGATCCCTATTTCTCGGCCACCAAAATGGCTTGGCTGCTGGAGCAGATCCCCGGCGCGCGCGCACGTGCGGCACAAGGCGAAATCGCCCTTGGCACCATTGATGCCTTTCTCATTTGGCGGCTAACGGGGGGGCGGGTTTTCGCCACCGACCCCTCTAATGCCTCGCGAACCAATCTGTTGGCGCTCGATCGGCGGGCCTGGAGCCCGGATTTGGCGGCGTTTTTCTCCGTTCCGCTGGTGGCCTTGCCCGCAGTCTTGCCCAGCGCTGGCCTGTTCGGCGAAACCGAGCCCACTCTGTTTGGCGCAGCCTTGAAGATCGCGGGCGTGGCAGGTGATCAGCAGGCCGCTCTGCTCGGCCATGCCTGCTTTGCGCCTGGGGAGGCCAAGGCCACCTTCGGCACCGGATGCTTTTTGCTGGCGCATACGGGCGATCGGCCCAAAGCCTCCCAGAACCGGCTGCTCTCCAGCGTGGGGTATTCCACGCCGGGGGCCGTTGCTTATGTGCTGGAAGGCTCGATCTTCTCTTCCGGGGCCACGGTGCAGTGGCTGCGCGACGGGCTGGGCCTGCTTGGCGGCTCCGCCGAGAGCGCCAACATGGCCGCCAGCCTGGCCAATAATGGCGGAGTCTACTTGGTGCCGGCCTTTGCCGGGCTTGGTGCGCCGCAATGGCAGCCCAATGCGCGCGGTGCGCTGGTGGGGCTGACGCGCGATAGCAGCGCCGCCCATCTGGTGCGCGCGGGGCTGGAGGCGGCGGCCTACCAGGCGCACGATCTCATCCAGGCTTTCGCCGCCGATGGGGCCCCGATCACCGGGCCATTGCGGGTCGATGGCGGGCTGAGCGCGAATGACTGGGCCATGCAATTCTTGGCCGACATCCTGGATTTGCCGATCGAGCGCCCAGATTTTCAGGAAATGACCGCGCTGGGGGCCGCGCGCTTGGCGCTGGTGGGCGCTGGCTTGGCGCGCCGCCTGGAAGATACCCCGCCTGCAGGCTTGGCGCCGCGCCTATTCACGCCCAAACTAGATCCAAGTGCGCGCGAATCGCTGCTGCAGGGCTGGCGGGCCGCAATTACCGGCGTGTTAGCCCACGCCAATGCCTAAGGGGAGAAATGCTTTGATCAAAAATTTGGGCCGCTTGGCGGCGCTGCTCGCGTCCACTTTGGCTGTGCTCGGCAGCGCGCATGCCGCGACCTCGGCTGAAGTCCTGGCCGCCAGCAAACCCGCCGAATGGCGCGCCATCGACCCGCGCACCACCTTGGTGATGACGTTGGCCAATGGCGGGGAAGTGCTGATCGAGCTCGCCCCCCAGTTTGCGCCCAACACCACCCAGAATATTTTGACGCTTACCAAGCAGGGCTTTTTCAATGGCCTAGTGATTTTGCGTGTGCAGGATAATTACGTGACGCAATGGGGCGATCCGGCAGCGGGCTCACCGGGTGCGCGCGCACAGGGGGGCCTGGCGGCCACGCTCGCGCCGGAATGGACCCGCCCGCGCAAGGGACTGGCCTTTTCCGAACTGAAGGATGGCGATGTCTACGCCCCCGAAGTGGGCATTTCTCATGGCATGCCGGCCGCCCGCAACAAGCGCGAAGCCTGGTTGACCCATTGCTACGGCATGGTTGGCGTTGGCCGCGATGCCGCTCCGGAAAGCGGCAATGGCTCTGAGCTTTACGTGGTGATCGGCCACAGCCCGCGCCATCTCGATCGCAATATCACTTTGGCGGGCCGGGTGATCATGGGCATGGACCAGCTTTCGGCTTTGCCGCGTGGCACGGGTGCGCTTGGCTTTTATCAGGGAGCAGAGCCGCGTTTGGGCATAAGCAGCGTGCGGATTTCCGCCCAATTGCCCAATGGCGGGCCTGCCGCGCGCCTGGAGGCCCTGCGCGAGGATAGCAAAAGCTTTGCCGCGCTTACCGATGCGCGGCGCAATCGCACCGATGACTGGACCAAAGTTAAGGCCGGCAAGATCGAAATCTGCAATGTGCCCTTGCCGGTGCGGGTCAAACCTTGAATGGCGCGGGCGGTCGGGGCTTGCGCTATGGGCCATCTTGGCTGAGGTAGCGCTCCCGCAACCCTTTGCCATGTCGTGTTCATCCCCGTGACGCCTGCTCCGTGCATCGCAATCGAGACCGTGTCCAAGGCCTTCGGGGCCAATCCGGCGCTGCGCGCGGTATCGCTGGAGGTGCGCCAGGGGGAGATTTTTGGACTGATCGGCGCGTCCGGGGCCGGCAAATCCACGCTGCTGCGTCTGATCAACGGCCTGGAGCGCGCCGACAGCGGCGCGATCCGCGTCGAGGGGCAGAGCGTGGCGGGGCTCGATGGGGCGGATCTGCGGGCGCTGCGTCGCCGCATCGGCATGATTTTCCAGCATTTTAACCTGCTGACAGCCAAGACCGCAGCGCAGAATGTGGCTCTGCCGATGGAATTGGAGGGCACACGCAGCCGCGCCGAAATCGCCGCGCGCACCGCCGCTTTGCTTGAGCGGGTGGCCCTGGCTGATCACGCGGGCAAATACCCGGCGCAATTGTCCGGCGGGCAAAAGCAGCGCGTCGGCGTGGCGCGGGCCCTGGCCTGCGCACCCAGCATTTTGCTGTGTGATGAAGCGACCAGCGCGCTTGATCCAGAAACCACCGCCCAAGTGCTGGACCTGCTGGCCAGCCTGAACCAAGAGCTGGGGCTGACGATTGTGCTGATCACCCATGAGATGGAGGTGGTGCGCCGCATTTGCGACCGGGTGGGCGTGCTGGAGCGCGGCGCGCTGGTCGAGCAAGGCGATGTGATCGAGGTTTTCCTCGATCCGCGCGACGGGGCCACGCGGCGCATGCTGCACGAAGACAGCGAGCCCTTGCCCCCGCCCGCCCCGGGGGAGCGCCGGGTGCGCCTTATCGCCCGCGGGGCGGTAGTGGAGCAAAAATGGCTGTCGCGCATCATGCGCGAGGCAAGCGTGGATCTGGCGCTGCACGAAGGGCGGATCGCCCGTATCAAGGGTGAGGCCTATGGCCGGCTAACCGCCACGCTGTCGGGCGGGGACGTTGACAGGGCCATCGCTTTGCTGCGCGCCGAGGGCCTGCGCGTGCTGGAAAGCGCCGCATGAGCGCCCTGATCACCAACCTCAATTGGGCCGATATCGGTATTGCTGGCCTGCAAACGCTGATCATGCTCGGCGCGGCCATGGTGTTCACCATTATTCTCGGGCTGCCGCTGGGGATTGCCTTGTTCGTGACGGGCAAGGATCAATTGTTTGCCCGGCCGCGGCTGCATGGGGCCCTGTCTTTTCTGGTTAACGTCTTACGCTCTGTGCCCTTCATCATTCTGCTGATCGTGATGATCCCGCTGACTTTGGCTTTGGTTGGCACCTCTTTGGGGGTGCAAGGGGCCATCCCGCCGCTGGTGGTCGGGGCCGCGCCGTTTTACGCCCGCTTGGTGGAAAACGCCTTGCGGGAGGTAGATCGCGGCGTGCTGGAGGCCATGCAGGCCATGGGCGCGACACCGCGTCAGATCGTCCAGCGCGCCTTGCTGCCCGAAGCCACCCCCGGTTTGATCGCCGCTGCCACCGTGACGGCCATCGCTTTGGTTTCCTACACGGCCATGGCGGGCGTGGTCGGCGCGGGCGGGCTGGGTGATTTGGCGGTGCGCTTCGGCTATCAACGCTTCCAGACGGATGTGATGGTGGTTACGGTGCTGTTATTGCTTGGCCTGGTGCAAGCGGTACAGGCGCTTGGCGATGCCATGGTGGCACGCTTCAGCCGCCGCTAAACGATGGGACGGCCCATGACGCGATTTGGCAAAATTTGGCGATCTGCCCTGGCCGGCTTGGCGGCGTGCCTGCTGGTCAGCGCCTGTCAACCCACCAAGCCCAAAGATCAAAGCCAGCACCTCATTGTTGCGGCCACCGCCATCCCCCACGCGGAAATCCTGGAGCACATCGCGCCAGCCTTGGCGCGCGAGGGCGTAATTCTCGATATTAAAGTCTTCAACGATTATGTGCAGCCCAACGTGCAGGTCGAGCAAAAACGCGTTGACGTGAATTACTTCCAAACCTTGCCCTACCTCGATCAATTTAATAAAGACCGGGGCTCCAAGCTGATTGCCATTATCGGCGTGCATATTGAGCCACTCGGCGTCTATTCCCGCAAGCACATCAACCTGGACTCGTTGCCCGAGGGGGCAATGATTGCCATCCCGAACGAGCGCTCGAATGAGGGGCGCGCTTTGCTTTTGCTGCAGCTTGCGGGGCTGATTACCTTGCGCGATCCGCGCAATACATTGGCCGATCTTTCCGATATCGCGGAAAACCCCAAACGCCTGCGCTTTAGTGAATTGGAGGCCGCGACCTTGCCGCGAGTACTCGATCAGGTGGACGTGGCGGTAATCAACACCAATTACGCGCTGGACGCCAAGCTCGATCCCACCCGCGATGCGCTCTTCCTGGAAAGCAAGGATTCGCCCTATGTGAATTATTTGGTGGGCCGCGAGGACAATCGCGACGATCCGCGCGTGGTCAAGCTCGCGGCGGCGCTGACGTCGGCCAATACGGCGGCTTTTATCGCGCAAACCTATCAGGGCGCGGTGGTCCCGGCCTTTTGAGGCCGCCTCACCCGAAACGAAAATAGCTGTTATCGCCCTCGCGGGTAATGAAAACCGCGCGCCCGATCGGGTCGGGGCCTGCCGCGAGGGCGCGAACGGTTTCGTGATCCGCGCTGCGGGCCTTGGCCAAGGCCCGCGCCCCGTCGGCAGCGCGCGCGGTGATGCATGCAAACACGCCGCCATCCGGGCGCGACGCGGCCGTGTAGGTTTCGATCACGGCCATGCCATCCGTGGCCATGGCCTTTATCTGCGGGCCAGCGTTGAGATCGGCCTGCAACGCGGCGCTTGAGACGGGCTGCCATCCAGCAGGTGCACGCGCACCATAAATGCCCACTGCCTGCTTCGATAAAAACCCACCATTGGCGCAAATGAGCCCGAAGGCGGCGCGGTCATCGCGCAGGCGCTGCGCCATCTGGGCGATCGCGTGCAGCGAATATGCGTTTCCGGGTCCGCCAAAAAAAGGCAAGCCGCCGGTGATACTGGTGTCGCGCGCGCGCCAATCCACGCCAGCGGCCTCCGCCGCCAAAAACACCACGCAGGCAAAGCAGCTATAGAGATCCAGGTGCGCGATCTCCTCGATGCGCTTGCCCGCCGCTTCGAGCGCCAGACGCAAAGCGCCCTCCAACGCGGGGGAGCGCGATAAATCCGGGCGCAGAGCCATGCGCTTTTCCATTGCTTGAGCATAGCCGTGGAGATAGATGAAATTGCCCTCCGGTACGCTTAAAGCGCGCGCCTCCCCCGCCGTCATCAGCAAAACTGCCGCCCCCTGATTGACGCTATCTTGCGCCACCAAATGTTTTCGATAGGGATCGGCCAACGGATAGTTTTCGGGCGACATGGCGGCCAAGAAATCGGCGCTGCGCTCCTGAGGAAACTGCGCGAAGGGATTAGCAGCGGCAATCTGCGAATAACGCGCGAACAGCGCGGCCATGGCCTCGATATGCTGGGAACGAGAGCGCCCAAGGCGCGCCCGCAAAGCATGCTCGATCAGCGCATAGGCTTGTACCGGCAAAGCGATGCCGTGGCGGATTTCGTGGGCATCGACGATGTTCTCACCAAAGCCGCGATCCTCCCATTCCCCCTGTGCGCTGGCGCGCCAGTCCAGCTCGACCCCCGCGCGCGCCGCCGCCCGCTCTGCCGCGACCGCCTCGCCGCTGGCGATCAGCACGCAGCGCGCCTCGCCGCGGTGGAGCAGCTCGCAGGCCTCTGCCAGCAATGCCTGGGGCGTATCGCCGCCTACGCACCCATAGATGGCGCGCCGCGGGGCCGCCCCCAGCAAAGCCGCCAAAGTGCGCGGCGGATTCGCGCAGGCACCCTGCGGGGCGGGTTTCAGCGGCAGGGAATCGCGCATGGTGCGCACCATCATCAGGCAATCGATCGTGCCTACCAGCGGCGCGCCGGCATCGCGCAAAGCCGCTTGCGCCGCCGCCAGCGCCATCCCGATCGGCGAGGGCGGGTTATCGTGCCCGGCTTGCCACTGCGTCATGGCCTGCCCGACTCCGACCAAAACCGGCAAAAGATCGCCCGCCATCACATCCCACCATTTGCGCTTGCTTCAGGGAGCCATCTTTCTATGGCATAGGCTTTGATCAAACCAGTTGCGGCGCGCAGCCGGGGCCAGGAGAACCGAGGTGGCGGTTTCGTTCCAGATCCTTGACCGAGGCATGCGGCTGCGCATCCAGCCGTCAGGGCGCACATGCCGCGTGCTGGACTATCTCGATGCGGGCTCTCAGGGCGCGATTTATCATGCGGAGCTTGATGGGCGTGCCTGCGCGCTGAAATGGTATCATCCCTATATCGCTGCCGATGCGGACTTACGGGCGCGTATCGTGCGGGCGGTAGAGCGCGGCGCGCCTGATTTTCGCTTTTTGTGGCCGATGGCCATCGCGGCGGATCCCGGCGGCGGCTTTGGCTATGTCATGAGCCTGCGCCCCGCCGAATACATCAAATTGGCGCGCCTGTTTGCGCAGCGCCCCCAGGAGCGGATCAGCCTGCCATTGCGTGATCGTGTGGCGCTGGGGATGGAGATTGCCAACGGGTTTTTCAGCCTGCATGCGCGCGGGCTTTGCTATCAGGACATCAATTTCGGTGCGATTTTCCTCTCTCCAGAAAAGCTTGCGATCCTGATTTGCGACAACGACAATGTCGATGAGGATGGCGCGCTGGCCACCGTCAGTGGCACACCCAAATTCATGGCCCCGGAAATCGTCCGCGGGGAGGCGGGCCCCTCTGCAGATTGCGATCTGCATTCCCTCGCG
>JAKFWI010000269.1 GCA_021731965.1 Hyphomonadaceae bacterium
AGCTTTCTGATTTCGGCCAGCAATTGTTGGCCAAGCAAAAGCTGAAAATTTATTACGGCAATATCACCGAAAAGCAGTTCCGGCGGATTTATACCGAAGCCGCGCGGCGCAAAGGCAACACGGCAGAAAACCTGATCGCTTTGCTGGAAAGTCGCCTGGATGCTGTGGTCTATCGCTCCAAATTCGTGCCGACGGTGTGGTCCTCCCGCCAATTCATCAATCATGGTCACGTCAAGGTGAACGGCAAGCGCGTCAACATCGCCTCCTATCTGGTGCGCGAGGGTGATGTCGTCGAAGTGCGCGAAAAGGCGCGCAACATGGCGCTGGTGCTCGAGGCGCTGCAAAGCCCGGAGCGTGACGTGCCTGATTATATCGAGCTGGATCCCAAGGCGATGACGGCGAAATATCTGCGCGCGCCCAATCTGGCCGAAGTGCCCTATCCCGTGCAGATGGAGCCCAATCTGGTGGTCGAATACTACGCCAGCTGAGGTCGGTGCGCCAAATTAAGGCGAGATTTGGGGGTGGGCCATGCCCGCCCCCTTTTCTTTTGGGGTGTGGCCTATTGCGCAACAGGGCGATATGGTCGTGCATTGCCTTCTGGTCTGGAGATCTCGCATGCGTTCTGCCGTCATCGTTTCCTACGCCCGCACGGGTCTCGCCAAATCCATCCGCGGCGGCTTCAACATGACCCATGGGGCGGCCATGGCCGGCCACGCCATCCAGCATGCGGTGGCCCGCGCTCGCATCGAGCCCGAAGCGGTGGAGGATGTGTTTCTCGGTTGCGGCAATCCCGAAGGGGCAACGGGGCATAATGTGGCGCGCAATGCAGCCATCTGGGCGGGCCTGCCGGTCACCACGGCCGGCGTGACGCTGAATCGCTTTTGCTCTTCGGGCCTCAATGCCATCGCCATGGCCGCCAATTACATCACCCAGGATGGGGCGCAAGTCGCGATCGGTGGGGGCGTGGAATCCATCTCTCTCGTGCAGATGGGTGGGCATATGAACACGCATTTCTTCACCGAAGAAAAGCTTATGGGCATCCGCCCCGATCTGTGGATGAGCATGATCGATACCGCTGACGTGGTGGCTGCCCGCTATGGCCTCTCGCGCCAATACCAGGATGAATACGCTTTGCTGAGCCAGCAGCGGATCGCCAAAGCGCAAGCCACCGGCATTTTCAAGGATGAAATCGTTCCGATGGCCACCAAGATGAAGGTCATCGACAAGGCGACGAAGGCCGAAACCATCCATGACGTCACGGTGGATAAGGATGAGTGCAACCGCCCAGACACCACGCTTGAAGGCCTGGCATCCCTGCAACCGGTGCGCGGGGCAGATAAATTCGTGACCGCCGGCAATGCTTCGCAGCTTTCCGATGGCGCGGCCGCGGTGGTGCTGATGGAAGAGAAAGAGGCGGAAAAGCGCGGCCTGGCCCCCTTGGGCCGCTTCATGGGCTTTTCGGTCGCCGGCTGCGCACCCGACGAAATGGGCATCGGCCCCGTGTTTGCCGTGCCGCGTCTGCTGGAACGGCATGGCCTGAAGGTTTCCGATATCGACCTGTGGGAGCTGAACGAAGCCTTCGCCAGCCAATGCCTGTATTCGCGTGATCGCCTCGGCATTGATCCTGATCGGTATAATGTGAATGGCGGCTCCATCTCCATCGGCCACCCTTATGGCATGACGGGCGCGCGCCTCACCGGCCACGCTTTGATGGAAGGCAAACGGCGCGGAGCCAAGCGGGTGGTGGTGACCATGTGCATTGGTGGAGGCATGGGCGCAGCTGGCCTGTTCGAAGTGCTGTGATGCTGCGCCGCGATGTTTTAGGGGCGGGGGCCATTTTGGCGGCCTCCGCGGGTTTGGCTCTGCTTGGCACCGCCCGCGCAGCCGAGCGGCCAACCCGATTTGCCAATCTCAACAAGAAAATCCCCAAATTCGAGGTCCCTTTGCTAGAAGGCGGCGTCATGCGCGATGCCGACTTCAAGGGCAAATGGAGCGTCGTGCTGTTTTGGGGGGCCTGGTGCCCCGATTGCGTGGCCGATGCCCCACACACCGCGGCTCTGGCCAGTGCGATCGCGCAGGATCCGTCTTTGCGGTTCGTGACCGTGCATGTCGATAATCGCTTTGGGCGCTGGAAGGGCATCAAGGAATTCTACGCCGAGCAAAAATTTAGCCTACCCACCGCGCTCGATCCCGATCGTGCCGTCTTCAAGGCCTGGGGCGTAAGCTGGACGCCCACCTATCTGGTAGTCGGGCCTGATCGCGTGATCCGTGATTTCCGCACCGATTTCAGCGTTCTGCCGGGCGATCAGGGCATCAAGCAATACCTGCGCGATATCTCTGCCTTGAAAAAATCGGTGAAGGCCTAAAGCGCGCTTACCTGTGCCCGGCGGCGGCACGGGCCGTTGCGTTCGCCGCCAGCATGCGCTAAGAGGCGCGCTTCTTTGGGCTTGTCCTGCCCGCGCCCTTTGGCGGCGCGCGCCAGGATCGCCCCGCACGGCCCCTGGCGGCGTGCTATTGGCTTGGAAAGGGTTTTATCGTGGCGGGTTTGGTGTTGTCGGTCGAGCGTCGTGAACGCGTCGGCACAGGCGGGGCCCGTGCCACGCGTCGCGGCGAATTGGTGCCTGGGATTTTGTACGGTGGCCCGCGCGGTGCCGTGCCGATCGAACTGAAGCTGAAAGAGCTGATCAAGGCGCTGCGCTCGGGTAAATTCGTTTCGCACTTGATTGAAATCGATCACCGGGGGGAGCGCCAGCCGGTCATCCCGCGCGCCATCCAATACCACCCGGTGACGGATCAACCCATCCATATCGATCTCTATCGGGTCGAGGAAAACAGCCGCATCACCGTCAGTGTGCCGGTGCATTTCATCAATCACGAAGCCTCGCCAGGCCTGAAGCGCGGCGGCGTGTTGAACATCGTGCGTCACACGGTGGAGCTGGCCTGCCCGGCCGGACGCATCCCGGAAGACGTGATCATCGATCTCACCGGGCTGGATATCGGCACCGTGATCCACATTTCCTCTGTGCAATTGCCGCCAGATGTCAAGCCCGCGATCCGGGATCGCGATTTCACCTTGGCCACTCTGGTTGGTCGCGGTGGGCCCAGTGGCGGCAGCGATGGCGCGGCCGAGGATGGCCCCGCCGCCAATTAGGCCTTCGCGGGGGGCGCGCGCATGCTCCTCTTGGTTGGGCTGGGCAATCCTGGCCAAAACTACGCAGGGAACCGCCACAATATCGGCTTTATGGCGCTGGACGCCATCGCCCATGCCCATGGCTTTGGCCCTTGGCGCAAGCGGTTTCGCGGCGAAATCAGCGAAGGCAGTATCGGGCCGGAGCGCTGCTTGGCCCTCAAGCCGCAAACTTTCATGAATGAGAGCGGACGCTCCGTTGCCGAGGCGGCGGGGTTTTACAAACTGCCGCCGCAGCACATTATCGTGTTCTATGATGAGCTGGATCTCGCGCCTGGGAGGCTGCGCATGAAAAGTGGCGGCGGGGCGGCAGGCCATAATGGCATCCGCTCCATCTGTGCCAGCGCGGTGGGGGCCGATTTTCGCCGCGCGCGCCTTGGCATCGGCCACCCGGGGGATCGCGACAAGGTGCTGGGCTATGTGCTCTCCGATTTCGCGAAATCCGAACGCGCTTGGGTTGAGGGCTTATGTGCGGCCTGCGCCGCCGAAGCCCCCTTGCTGGCCGCGGGCCAAGACGAGGTCTATCAGGCTAAGGTCTTGCTGCGCGCGCCGGCCGTCAAACACGCGGTGCGCCCGGGCCTGCCGGAGGAATAGCACCCCTCTTCGCCGCCTTGTATCCCAACGCGCCTAACCTTTACCCCAGCGCAGTTTTGTAGAAAATGGGCCAAAGGCCGATCCCGATTTGACTCCATCAGTTCAGATCGGGTGAATCCGCTCAACACGATAAAATCACAGCCCTTCTCATCCGAAAACCGCCGCACACTTTCGGGAACGGGCCTAAGACGAGCCTTGCCATGCCCTTTTTGATTCTCAGCTATCTGCCATCGGTGATCTGCGCCTTGCACGCCATCCGCACCGGGCGGCCCATGTTTTGGCTGTGGATTGTCATTATCGCGCCGGGCCTTGGGCCGGCCGTGTATTTTTTTGCGGAATGGCTGCCCGAATTGCTGCGGGGGCGCACAGCGCGGAATATCGGCAAGGTGGCCAAAGCTGCGATCGACCCCCATCGCGCCTATCGGGAGGCCAAAGCGGCTTTGGCCGATGTCCCGAGCGTTCAAAACCGCCTCAAGCTGGCGGAGGCGTGTCTGCAAGGGGAGCGGTTTGAGGAGGCGGAAACCCACTTCCGTGAAGCCTTGCAGGGCATCCACGCCGATGATCCAACCTTGCTGCTGGGGCATGCCCGGGCCTTGCTGGAGCTTGACCGCGCGCAAGAAGCGCTGGCGCGCCTGCAAACGCTGGAGGCTCTGGGCGCGCCCTTGACGGCGCCCGCGCAGCTGATCCTGGCGCGCACCTTTGATGCCTTGGGACACCATCCCGAGGCCGAAACCGCCTATCGGGCCGCTGCCATCCGCGTGGCGGGCTTGGAGGCACTCGCCCGGCTGGCGCATTTTCTGCAGCGTGTTGGCCAGGCTGACGAAGCCGCAGCCGTGCGCCAGGAGATCGACAAACGCGCGGCCCGCACGCCGGCCGCTTTTCGCGCCGAAGCCCGGCACTGGCGCGCCTATGCCGCCACATCGGCCACTTAGCTATAGCTTTTCCTCAGTGGGAGGCGGCGGCGAATTAGGCTCTGGCGCGGCTGGCGGCGCGGCTTTGCGCCGCTTGAGATTCTCCCGCAGGGCTTTGGCGCGCTGCTCTTGCCGGCTCTGACGATCCATATTCGCTCCAAATCACTGCCCAATTTTGTGCGTATGCGGATTGGCACTTAACATTACCCCCGCGCTTCGCTATAGCCCCCCTTCCGGCGCGTCCGGACATGCTGCCGTAGCTCAGTGGTAGAGCGCATCCTTGGTAAGGCTGAGGTCGCGAGTTCAATCCTCGCCGGCAGCACCATATAAACCAACGGTTTATCGGTTAAGTGCAAATAGGCATCGCGCGCTTAGTTCCGCTTATGTCCCTGGGCGTCGGCGGCCCCAATGCCCCGCTCTTTGCCACGTTCGGCCGGTGGCATGACGCGTCGTTTATCCCACCCGATCTCAGCACGGGAACGCGATATTAACCCGCATCCGGCATAAAGGACGCATTGGGGCGAACGAACACCGCCCCTGAAGCGCGGTAAGAACGCCGCTGCAAAAATGGCCATAGGGACGGGCACATGAAGATTCTGTTGGCGGAAGATAATCTCGAAAACCGCGATATGTTGGCCCGCCGGCTTGAGCGCCGCGGCCATATGGTGGTGGTCGCTGAAAACGGCTCGCGCGCTGTAGAGCTGGCCAAGTCCGATCCGCCCGATTTGATCTTGATGGATGTCAGCATGCCGGTGATGTCGGGCCTGGATGCCACCCGGGCTTTGCGGGCCGATCCCGATACCGCCCATCTCAAAATCATCGCCCTCACGGCCCATGCCATGGCCAGCGCCCGCGACGAATGCCTCGGGGCCGGCTGCGACGCTTTCGCGACCAAACCGGTGGATTTCGCGGCTTTGATCGTCACCATGGATGAAGTTGCCGCGGCCTGATCGGGCCGCTCAGCCCAGACGGGCTAACGCGAGCGTTACCAGATGCAGGCCCACGCCAACCAAGCCGCCGATCAGTGTGCCGCTGATGCGGATGTATTGCAGATCTCGGCCAACGCCTGATTCGATACGATCGATCACCGTGCTGGCATCCCAGCCTTGCACGGTCTTGGCCACGAAGGTCGCCACATCCCCTCCCCGGGCGCGCGCCACTAGGATGGCCCAGGATCTCAATCGTTCATTTAGGGCTTCGCGCAAAGCCGGATCGTGATCGATCTTGGCCGCGGCGGCGGTGGCACCCGCTTCGATGCGCCGGCCGATCTCGTCCGCTGAGACAACTGCAGAATGGCGCAGGTCGCCGCGGATTTCCCCCCACAAACCGGCCAGATAAACCCCCACCTCCGGCGCCGAGAGGATGGCATGCTTGGCCGTTTCGATCTCTCGGCGCAGGGTCTGATCATTGCGCAGGTTTCGCTCCAGCCCGGTTAGATAGCTGGCCAGCTGGGCCCGCCACGGGCCATCGGGATGGGCCGCGATATCCTGGATGGTCGATCTTATCGCCCCGACCATGGCATCGGCGGCTTTGCGATCGACAGCAAACAGGCGAGAGAACCAGCCCGTCTCCTGGCGCACCCGCCGGCGAATTTCTGGCTCCTGCTCCTCCAGCACGCGCTGCCCGATCTCCATTGCCCGCTCCAGCAAGCGCTGGTGGCGGTCCCCGGCTGTCATGGCGCGCAGCAGATCCGCCAACGCGGTGGCGGCGTCCAAGCGCTCCAGCCGCCCCAGCGCGAATTGGCCAACAGCGCGCGCGATTTGGGGGTCATTGGCCAAATCGATCAGGTGCGGCAAAGACTGCGCCAAGCTGCGCGCGAAGGCG
This sequence comes from Hyphomonadaceae bacterium, assembly GCA_021731965.1. Classification (GTDB taxonomy): domain Bacteria; phylum Pseudomonadota; class Alphaproteobacteria; order Caulobacterales; family Aquidulcibacteraceae. The sequence continues at coordinate 6,517 of JAKFWI010000269.1, forward strand.
CTCCGACGCTTGGGCTGCGCGAGCCAATGCGTGGCCGCGCCGATGAGGTCCACGCCTTGCAATTGACGCTCGATCACCAGCGGATCGAGGAAATTGCCTTCCAAAAAGCGGCCAAGCCCCTCGCCGATCCGATCCTTGCTGCGCGGGATGATCGCCGTGTGGGGGATGGGCAGACCCAAAGGGCGGCGAAACAAGGCCGTCACGGCGAACCAATCCGCGAGCGCGCCAACCGTGGCGGCTTCGGCGAAGGCACGCACGAAGGGCAAGGCAGGATGCATGCTTTGCGTCAGCCGCGCCGCAACAAACAGCCCGAACATCGCCAATAGCAACGCCAGTGCCAAAGCCCGCATGGCCGCAAGATCCAAACCGGGCCGGGCCTTGTGGGCGCTATTAGCGAGGCGCTGCTGCATGCCCAGCTTTTACACATCTCGGCGACGCACCGCCACCCGCGCGTGCGCGCAGGGTGCCATTGCGCTGCTGCCGGAATCTTGCACGATGCCCACATGCATGTATGCGGGATCGATGAAGCGGGGCGCGGGCCGCTGGCTGGCCCGGTGGTGGCCGCGGCAGTGGTGCTGCCGCGCAGTGGGCGCCCGCTGGGTTTGGCCGATTCCAAGGCCTTGAAGCCAGAGGCGCGCGAGGCGCTGGCCCTGCAGATCACCAAGACGGCTTTTGTGGGGATTGGCCAAGCGAGCGTTGAGGAAATCGATCGACTGAACATTCGTCAAGCCAATTTCCTGGCCATGTCGCGCGCCTATCATCAGCTGTGCGCGGCGCTGGGGGAGGCCCCCGCGGCTGCATTGGTGGATGGCCCGGATTTGCCAAATCTCCCCTGCGCCATGGAGGGCATCGTGCGCGGTGATGCCCATGTTCCCTGCATCAGCGCCGCCTCCATCATCGCGAAAACCGTGCGAGACCGTGAAATGATCGCCGCCTGCGTGCGTTTTCCCGGCTATGCCTTCTCGGTGCACAAAGGCTATGGCACGGCACAGCATTTGGCGGCTTTGCGCCAGCTTGGCCCCTGCAGCTTGCACCGGCGCAGCTTTCGCCCGGTGCGCGAGGCATGGGAAGCGATGGGAGAGGGCTCTTGAAACTGCGCATCTGCACCTGGAACGTCAATTCCATCCTGGCGCGCCTGCCCACGGCCTTGCAGGTGCTGGCCAAGGTGCAGGCGGATGTCATCTGCCTGCAGGAGATCAAATGCGAGAGTGAACGCTTTCCCCGGCTGGAGCTGGAGGATTTGGGCTATCATGTCGCGGTGCATGGCCAAAAAAGCTATAACGGGGTGGCGCTGCTCTCCAAGCACCGGCTGGAGGATGTCCGGTTTGGCCTGCCGGGCGATGAAAGCGACATCCAGGCCCGCTATCTGGAGGCGGTGATCAGCCACCCACATGGCGCGGTTCGATTGGCCAGCCTCTATGCCCCCAATGGCAATCCACTGGGGACGGAAAAGTTTCCCTACAAACTGGCCTGGCATCAGCGCCTTGAAGCCCATGCCCAAGCGCTTTTGGCCCTGGAAGAGCCGTTAATTCTGGCGGGAGATTACAATATCATCCCGCGCGATGCGGATTGCTATGATCCGCTGGCCTGGGCGGGAGATGCGCTTTTTCAGCCGCAATCGCGCGCGGCCCATCGCCGGCTGGAAAATCTCGGATTTACCGATGCCTATATGCAAATGGATGGGCGCAAAAACCAATATACCTTCTGGGATTACCAAGGCGGGGCCTGGCCGCGTGATCGCGGTGTGCGCATCGATCATTTGATGCTCTCTCCGCAGGCGGCTGACCGGCTGCGCAGCGTGGAAATCTACCGCGAGGCGCGGGCGCTCGAAAAACCTTCCGATCACGTGCCCATCTTCGCCGATTTCGCGATCGGAGGTTCATGATCCCACCGATGCCTGCGGCCCAGTGGGATGAGACAAGAACCTTGCGTCGTTCCCTAATCCGTCATTCCCCCGGCCAAGCGCAGCGAGGAGCGGGGGAATCCACCCTTGTGAGCTAAGCCCTGGATTCCACCGATGCCTTCGGCACGGTGGAATGACGCAAGCGTGTTGCTCTGTCTCCCTACCCGTCACGCCATTCGCGAAGCGAAGATCCGTGAAATCATGACGGCGAACCCACCACCAAAAAATCCATACTAAGTTGGTTTTTTCAACGGCCCATCGCCGATGGTTGCAGAAATGCGCTGCTGCAGCTGCTTGTGCAGATCTTTTGCATCCTCCCAAAAAATATGATTGAATTGCCGCGTATCGAAGTGGATTTCTTTTTGACGATCCTTTCGACACGTGAATATCACGGGAATATTTAGGCCGTGGGCGAAGCCCGCCTCGTAATACACACCCCCTCGCACCCCTGTTTCTCCATGTGTGAAATCCGCGACTACAAAACGAGAGCGCCGAATTTCCGCGATGATCTCGTCATCAATCTTGTCGTTGTGGTCGACGAAATCAATTCGAAGAGGCTGGTAACCAGCGCCCTCAATGGCAAGTCTTAGTCCATTGTTATAGGCATCATCCATATCCGGGTGAAACCACATTGCGACAAAGCCTTGCCATGAGGAGGTGTTTATGCCGTCCAGGGCCGCAAGCCGCGCATAACCACGAGGGGTCACTAAGTATTCCGAATAGCTATCACGACCGCTATGCGGTCCTGAACCTTGCGACCCCTCCAGATAGACACATCGGCTAGTGAACTCCTGCTGGACGAGATAATCGAATAGATAATTAACCTCTGTTGCCTCAATCGAGGCAGAATGCGCTAAGATTTTTTCAAATTCTGGGCTCCACTCCCAACTATTAAGCTCATTGTTGAGCAGGCGAATGGAAAAACTAAAGCGCTTACCGATGACTTGCGACTCGCTTGCGACAAACAACAAAAGCTTATCCGCGCGCTCGTGGACACTAGGCGCACGCCAATTGGCTATTTCTGCGAGTGTGTCGCCCGAAATTTTTGGGCAAGGCTCACCCAGGCGCCGTTGTTCGACAAGCCAGGAGGTTAGTTTAACCTTCTCAGACTCCGTACTCTCGCCTACAAGGCACTTCGCGGAACCTGAAATCGTATAGGCACCGCCCGCGCGCGCCGACTGAACTTCGGAGGAGTCTCCTATTGTTGGCGCAAAAGTCGCAAGCGTTCCCCAAATCGGACATTCATTCTCGCGGTTCATGGTGTTTTGGCCCTCAGCCCATCGCCTGCAGCCGCTGCAAAGCCGCCTGGAGCTTTTCGCCGCCAAGGATGGCCTCTTCCAGCCGCTCCCTATGCTCTTCCACCACTTCTTCGGGGGCGCGCTCGGTGAATTGGGGGTTCGCAAGCTTGGCTTCCAGCTTGGCGCGATCCGCCGCCAGCTTGGCCAATTCGCGCTTGAGGCGCTCACCTTCTTGCTCAAAATCGATAATGCCCTGCAGGGGCAAGGCGATCGTGGCCTCATCTAGCACGAAGGTGGCCGCGCCGCGCGGGAGGGCATCGGCACTGGTGGAATATTCCAGCCGCGCCAGGCGATCGATCAAATCCTGATAGGTCTCCAGGCGCTGCTTGGCGGCCGCATCGGCCCCAACCAGCAGCAGGGGAATGCGCGCGGCTGCCGGCACCGAAAGCTCGGAGCGGGTGGAGCGCACCTCGGAAATCAGCCGGATAATCCAATCGATCTCGGCGCAGGCCGCCTCATCGATGAGATCCTCCTCCAGATTGGGCCAATGCCCCGCAATCAGTAGGCTGCTGCGGGCCGGCCCAAACTCCGCCAAGCGTTGCCACAATTCCTCGGTGATGAAGGGCATGATCGGGTGCAAAAGCGTGAGGATATGATCCAGCACCCAGGCGGCGGTGCGGCGGGTTTCGGCCTTGGCTGCTTCATCAGCGCCGTTAAGGATCGGCTTGGCCAATTCCACGAACCAATCGCAGAACACATTCCAGGCAAAGCGATAAGCGTGGGCCGCCGCATCGTTAAAGCGATATGCCTCCAGCGCCTGCGTCACCTGGCCTGCGGCGCGCACCGTTTCGCTGATGATCCAACGATTGAGCACGCCTTTTGCGCCCTTGGGATCGAATTCCTCCCAATTGGCGCATTCATTCATCTGGCAAAAACGCGCAGCATTCCACAGCTTGGTGCCGAAATTGCGATAGCCTTCAATTCGGGATTCCGAAAGCTTCACATCGCGGCCGGGCACGGCCAAAGCCGCCAGGGTGAAGCGCAGCGCATCGGCCCCGTAGCGATCCACCAGATCCAGGGGATCCATGGCATTGCCCTTGGATTTGGACATTTTCGCGCCCTTCTCATCGCGCACGAGGGCGTGGATATAGACATCGCGGAACGGGACTTTCCCCGTGAAATGCAGGCCAAACATCATCATCCGGGCCACCCAGAAAAAGATGATGTCAAAGGCCGTGACCAAAGTGGCATTGGGATAAAACCTGGCCATTTCCGGTGTTTCCACGGGCCAACCGAGCGTCGAAAACGGCCATAGCGCGGAAGAAAACCAGGTATCGAGCACGTCTTCGTCTTGGCGCAGCGCCACGGGGCCACCCAATTGAGCACTGGCCAATTGATGGGCCTGTGCCTCCGTTTCGGCCACGAAGATTTCCCCATTCGGCCCATACCAAGCGGGGATGCGATGCCCCCACCACAGCTGGCGCGAAATGCACCATGGCTCGATGTTTTCCAGCCAGTTGAAATAGGTCTTGGCCCAGGACTCGGGCACAAAGCGCGTTTGGCCATCGCGCACCGCCGCCAAAGCCGGGCCAGCCAAAGCCTGGGCATCGACAAACCATTGCTCGGTCAGCATGGGCTCGATCACCACACCGGATCGATCCCCGAACGGTTGGGAAATCACCCTTTCTTCAACGCCGCGGAGCAAGCCGAGCCCCTCCATCTCCTCCAGCACGCGGGCGCGCGCCTCCATCCGATCCAGGCCATGAAAGCGCGGGGGCGCGGCCTCGCACATGCGGGCGCGGGTGTCCATCAGCCGCAGCAAAGGGATATTGTGGCGCTTGGCCACTTGGAAATCGTTGAAATCATGCGCGCCAGTGATTTTGACGGCGCCGGAGCCGAATTCCGGATCGGGATATTCGTCCGCGATGATCGGGATCAGCCGCTCGGCCACCGGCAGGCGCACCATGCGCCCGATGAGGTTTTTGTAGCGCTCATCGCTGGGATGGACAGCCACGGCCCCATCGCCCAGCATGGTTTCTGGCCGGGTGGTGGCGATGATGATTTCCGAAATCCCATCCACCGGCCCATCAGCCAAAGGATAGGCAAAGCGCCACATCTGGCCCTTCACTTCGCGGTTTTCGACTTCCAAATCCGAAATCGCCGTTTCGAAATGCGGGTCCCAGTTCACCAGGCGGGTGTCGCGATAGATCAGTCCTTCCTGATGGAGCTGAACAAACACCTTGCGCACGGCGGCCGAAAGCCCGCCATCCAGGGTGAAGCGCTCACGGCTCCAGTCGGCGCTGGCCCCAAGCCGGCGCAATTGTTCCAGAATACGCCCGCCCGATTCGCCCTTCCATTGCCAAATCCGCTCGATAAAGGCCTCCCGGCCCAGGCTGCGGCGATCCTCATTGGCACCACCGGCGCTGAGCTGGCGCTCCACCACCATTTGCGTGGCGATCCCGGCGTGATCGGTGCCAGGCTGCCACAGCACCGCTTTGCCGCGCAGCCGCTCAAAACGGGCCAGCACATCCTGCAAGGTGCAGTTGAAAGCGTGCCCGATATGCAAAGAGCCGGTGATATTGGGCGGCGGGATGGACATGCAAAATGCCGGGCCCGTGCCCTTGGGCGAAAAGGCCCCCGCCTTTTCCCATTGGGCATAGAGGCGCGGCTCGGCAGCTTTCGGATCGAAACTAGAATTGAGCATTTGCGGGAAGCTATGGACCTGCCGCCGCCTTAGCAAGCCGAATGCACGGGTGCGTTAGCAAAGATCTTGAGGGAACAAGCGCGCAAGCACGCAAGGCGGCACCGTACCCGCGCCCGCTGCGGGCTTAATGATTAAGCGCTTAAGCGCGAAATCCTGTTCAATTCCGCCTCCACGCGCGCCTCGACGATGCCGGCAAGATTGGTATCGAGCCAATCCTTCAGCATGGGCTTGAGCAATTCACGCACCACGCCTTCGAGCGTCTGCCCGGCGCGATCGGAAATGCGCAGGGCACCAGAAAGCCGCATGAAGGCATCGGCGGTCGCGAAGCTAGCGGGCTCTGAGACGATCGCATCGTCCTCTATGTTGAGCATGGCTGGCGCGGGCTTGGGCGCTGGCTTGGGCGGCGCTGGCCTAGGCGCTTCAGCGATGGGTTCATCGAACACCACCAGATCATCGAGTTCATCGTCTTGCTCAGCAGCAGCCATGGCCGGCGGCGCAGCCGCCATTTCGAAGGAGTCATCCTCCGGCTTAGGCTCATCTTCCGAGATGATTCGACGAATGGAGGCCAGAATTTCCTCCATCGAGGGTTCTGACTGCGTGTTGTGCAAGGCCATGGGCGCACCTGAGACGAAATCACCGCCGAATCAGCAGCGGGCAAGACATCTTATCTGTGTTTATTGATTCGCGTCTATGGTATCTGCGCGCCGCCGACCCACAGCATGTGGCGGCCGCGGCACGCGTTACCCGCCGTTATCTTCCAGCCCGAGATTCGCCGCGTTCAATGTGCCCACCACGGCCATCAGCGTATGCGCCGAGACGTAGGCGTCACGTTCGGCGTTGATCAAGGTCAGCTGCGAATTCAGATAATCCTGCTGGGTGTTGAGCACATCCAAAGTGGTGCGCAGGCCAACACGTTGTTCCTGCTCAGCACCTTGCAGCGCCAATTTATTGGCCTCCACTTGCTGGCGCGACGAAAGAATGACGCTTAAGGCAGCACGATAATTGGCCCAGGCTGTTGTGGCGCGTTGCTGCACATCCCGGCGGGTTTCTTCCAGCCGCGCCGTCGCGGACGCCACATCGAGCTTTGCACCGCGTGTCTGCGCGCGCGCCACGCCCCCGTCATACAACGGAAAGGTCAGCCGCCCGGAGATAGCGCTGCCGCGCGAGGCGTTGCTGAAGCCATTGACCACATCGGCCAGCCGATTGGTGTTTTGGCCGTTGGTGCGATCGCGGTTGATCTGCCCTGACAGCCCCACTTGCGGCAAATACCCGGCGCGCGCCACTTTCACGGCCTCTTCGGCCCCGCGCAAAGTGAATTCCGCGCTGATAATGCCGGGATTGGTGTCCAGCGCGGTATCCACTGCGCCATCCAGCGTTTGCGGCACGATCTGCGCCACATCGCGCGGGGGCTCTAACTCCCCCGGGACGCTGCCAATCACTTCGCGATAAACGGCGCGGCTCTGCTCCAGGGCCGCCTGCGCCTGCGCCAGCTGCGCACGGGCACCGGCAAAGCGCGCCTCCGCTTGCGCCACATCGGTGCGGGTCACGTCTCCCACCTTGAAACGCTGGCGCGCCTCTTCGCTGCGCCTTTCCAGCAAAGCCAGATTTGTGTTGCTGATCTGCACCGCTTGGCCATCGCGCAGCACATCGACATAGGCCGAGATGGCCTGCAAAGCGATCTGCTGTTCTGTACCGACCAGATTGGCAAAAGCGGCCTTGGCGCGTGCCTTGGCTTGACCCAGCAAGCCGGAATTACGCCCGCTGGTCCATAAATCCTGGCTCAAAGAGACATCCAGGGTATAGTTATACTGCCCCTGTGTGGTGGCACGCAGTACGGGTGTAACGCCGCCGACAATCGTCGTGCCGGAGCTTTCAAACAGATTTCGCCCGGCGTTGGCACCAAACACCAGAGACGGCAGAAAGTTTGCGCGCGCCACGTTCACGCTAGTCTGCACCGAGCGCGCATCCAGCCTGGCGGCCTCAAGCGTTGGGTTGCTCGCGCTGGTGGCACGCAACGCGTCCTGCAGGGTCTCGGCCTCCGCGGACGCCGCGCCAACACCAACGAAAGCCACAGTCAGCCCCGTGATCAGCGAACTAGACTTGAGCCGCATCGCCCCACCTTTTCCAAAACACTATGCACCACGATCCGCAGGTGGATGGAGCTTTTGGCGAGTCCGACTGCCAAAACAAGCCCTTACCCCATATCAGCCCATGCCGACGATACGAAACTTGCGCCATAGTCCTTAAAAAACAAACGCTGGCGCGCGCTGCAAGCCCGGCACGATCATGGGCTGTGCGTCAAAAAGCGTCCGATAGCCACACGCCCCGCGCGATTTGGAATAAAGGCGCGCGCTGCCCGCCACGCCCTCGCGGACGATCACCGCAAGGCGGCCGCCTTCGCTGAGCTGATCCAGCCACGCATCCGGCACAAACTGCGTGCCGCCCTGAAGAACCATGGCATCATAGGGCGCGCCTTCAGCCCAGCCCATGCGGCAATCGGTGGAGACGATTTTGACCGCGCCAAAGCCGCAACTATCCAGCGCCGCACGCGCCATGAAGGAGAGTTCCGCCGAGGGCTCGAGCAGGGTCACCGCCCCGCTTAAGCTGGCCATCAGCGCGCTCCCATAACCGGTGGCCCCAGCGATCTCCAGCACCCGCTCATTGGGGCGGATCTCCAAGGCCTGGATCAAGCGGGTGAGCGTGCGCGGTGCCAGCAGAAATCGATCCGCCTGCAGCGCGAGATCAAAATCGGAATAGGCAAAGCTGCGCTGGGCCGGGGGCACGAAGCGCTCCCGCGGCAGTGAACGCACCGCGTGCAACACCGCCGGGTTGATTACGCTGGAGGGCCGCAATTGCGTTTCCACCATGGTGATGCGGGCCTGCTCAAAATTCATGGACCACTCCTCACGGCTGCGCTGGTGTCGCGCGGACCAAAACACACGCTGGTGAAACACCCCCACGCGCAATCAGGATGGAGGCCACGCCCGGAATCGAACCGGGGTACACGGATTTGCAGTCCGCTGCGTAACCTCTCCGCCACGTGGCCATCCCAACTGCGCGGGTGGCATAGCAAGTCCGCTGCCGCACCGCAACGATACTAAGCCGTAATGAAGGCCTACCTTGGCTTAGGCCCCCGTCGGCAAATCCTTGAAGGCGATGCCTTTATCGGCCCGCGGATCGGCAGGCAGGCCCAGCACACGTTCAGCGATGATGTTTTTCAAAATCTCATCGGTGCCACCGGCGATCCGCAGGCCCGGGGCCCACAAATAGCTGCGCAAAAACAGATCGCTCGCTGCGCTTTGGCCCATCACCACGCCGTAATGATCCTGCGCATCAATGGCGGCGCTAGTGATTTCCTGCAGGCGATTGGCATTGAGAATCTTGCCGATCGAGGCCTCTGGCCCCGGGGCCTGCCCGCGCGAAAGCGCCGTCATGGTCCGGAAACGCCCGAGCTTATAGCCTTCGGCGCTGACATACCAATCGGCCAGGCTTTGGCGAAAGGCGCTATCGGCCAGCAGGCTGGTTTTGCCATCAGCGGCCAGCGCCCCCGCCGCAAACGCCATCATGTCCTGATAATCGGGCCCGGGAGAGCCGCCAACGGCAAGGCGCTCATTCATCAAGGTGACCAGCGCCACCGACCAGCCCTGCCCAATATCGCCCAAACGCTGCGCATCGGGAATCACCACATCGTCAAAGAACACCTCGTTGAACTCAGATTCGCCCGAGGCCTGGTGGATGGGCCGCGCTTCAACGCCTTTGCTGCGCATGTCCAGAAAGAACATGGTCAAGCCTTTGTGCTTGTGCGCGCCCGGATCGGTACGGGCCAGCAGCAGGCCGAAATCGGAATAATGCGCGCCTGACGTCCAGACCTTCTGGCCACTGACCCGCCAATTATCGCCATCCCGCACCGCGCGGGTTTTGATGCCGGCCACATCCGAGCCGGCTGCTGGCTCCGAAAACAGCTGGCACCAGATTTCCTCACCGCGCAAAGCGGGGCGCACATAGCGCTCTTTGTGGGGCTGCGCGCCAAAGGCGATCACAGTCGGTAGGCACATGCCAAGGCCGATGGTGAAGGGCGCGCCGGGGGCGTCGAAGCGCGCCTCCTCCTGGCCGAAAATCACCGAGAAGATCGGCGCGAGGCCGCGCCCGCCATGCTCAGGTGCCCAGGTCAAGCCAGCAAAGCCGGCATCGGCTTTTTTGGCTTGATAGGCCTTGGCCCGCGCCAGATAACTGGCCTGCGCTTCTTCCATACGCGCGGGGCGCTCAGCGCTTTTGCGCGCGGCTTTTGGCGAGCAGGTTGCAGCCAAAAACGCCTGCGCCTGCGTCCGGAAGGCGGCCTCTTCGGGGGTATCGTTGAAATCCATGTGCGAAACTCCCTCAGCCTTGGTTGGATTGTTCGAGCGCGCGCACGAGCTTTTCGCGCCACACACCGGGCGCACCGATTTGAACGGCCAAAAGCTTGGCCCGGCGCATGAACATATGGCAATCGGCGGCCCAAGTGAATCCCATGCCACCATGGGTCTGTACATTTTCCTTTGCGGCCAGGGTAAAGGCCTCACTCGCCGCCACCCGCGCGGCCGCTGCGGCCTGCGCCAATTCGCGGCCGCCTTGTTCCAGCGCCCAAGCCCCGTAATACGCGTTGGAGCGCGCCACCTCGATGGCGACATACATATCCGCCAGCTTATGCTTGATGGCCTGGAAGGAGCCGATCGGCCGGCCAAATGCATAGCGTGATTTCGCGTAGCCAACTGCCATGTCGAGGCAAGCCTGCGCACCGCCCAATTGCTCAAAGGCCAGCAAAGCCGCCACGCGGTCACAGGCCCGCTCATATTCTCCCCAGCCAGAGCCTGGCGCGCCAAGCGGCGTGGCCGCGGCCCCGTCAAAGCTCAATTCGGCATGGCCGCGCGTTGGATCCAGCGTTTCCAGCACTTTTCGGCTAACACCCGCTTGGCTCAAAGCCACCAACACCAAGCGAAGGCCGCCGCTTTCATCCTTGGCCAGGACGATCGCCGCGTGCGCGCTATCGCCATCGGCAACCGGGGTTTTGCTGCCATAAAGCTTGCCGCCGCGCAGCGCGGCCTCGATCCGGCCTGGGCTCACCGTGCCCGCGCCTTCGGAGGCCGCGAGGCAGCCAATGGCCTTGCCCGCCGCCACTTGCGCCAGCCAATGGGCCTGCGTCGCCTCGTCGGCGCACGCCATCAACGTCTCCGCAAAGGCATACACCGTGGAGCTGAAGGGGATGGGCGCAAGGATACGCCCAAATTCCTCGGCCAGCACGCACAGCTCCAGGCGCCCAAGGCCCACGCCGCCAAAGCGTTCAGGGATGGCCGCACCGAGCCAGCCCATCTCCCCCGCCAAGCTCCACATGCCGCTGCCCAGCCCCCCGAGCTCGCTCCCTGGCCCGCCCTCAAGTGCCTCGCGCGCTGCACCGGCAAACGGCACCAGCGCCCGGCGCGCCGTATCGCGCAGCTGCCTCTGGTCTTCGGAAAAATCAAAATTCAACGATCTGCTCCCAGTCTTTCCTCTGGCGCGTCAAGTTTTTGGGCGTGCGCCGCGCGCGCTTCACGCATTATCAACCCAAATCGTCCACAATGGAGATTGGATACCAAGGAGCCGCCAATGGCCAGAGCAATGTTTCAAAAGGGCCAGCGGGTTTATGTAAAGCCCATGGGGGCCTGGGCCAATGTGGAGCGCCTCATCCCGCAATGGGTACGCGGCGTCGAAGAGCCCTTGAAGGTCTTGTACGATGTTGGGCTCGGGCGGGAGTTCTCAGCCGCCGAACTCGATGCCGAAGTACGCCAAAAAGCCCATGACGAAGGCGGCGAAACCTGGCGCGTGCTGCGGATTGCCAGTCGCTGGCAAACCGAGGCAGAAGCCATGCGCCGCGGCCATCCCCACCCCGGCACCCATCCCGTGGTCGTCACCGAGGAGATCGATTGGGGCGGTTGGCGCGTACCTGCTGCAGAATACGAGCGCAGCCCCGAACGCATCGAGCACCAGGCCCGCGTCATCGCCAACGCCATGCGCATGCTGCGCTTGACCCGCCGGCTCTCGGATGCGGCCGCTTCAGGCGAAACACTCAGCGCGCTGGCCAGCGAGGCCGACGCTGTGTTGCGGGATGTGTTTGACGCCGGGATCGAGCCGCCGCCAGAACGCGCCATCCGCACTGCGTGAGGAAACACACGTTGCACTCTTGCGGCCGACCGAAAACCGGGTGAAGCAAAGCGCGTGTTCCTCGCAAGCCTGAGCGCGTCTGATGTTGTTGCTGCTTTCTCCCTCCAAAGCCCTGGATTTTGAAACGCCGGTTGATCCGGAGCTTAGCCATTCCCTGCCGCGCTTCGCGAAGGAGGCCGCGGCGCTGGCCTCGCGCATGCGCGAAATCCCCAGCGAGGGCCTGCAACAGCTGATGGGCATTTCGGCCGAATTGGCGGCGCTCAACCGCGATCGCTACAAGCATTTTCGTGCCGCCCTAAAAAAGCAGGCGGTTTTGGCCTTTGATGGCGATGTTTATGGCGGCTTGGCTGCGCAGACCCTTTCGGGCGAGAGCCTCCTGCGGGGGCAGCGCCGTGTGCGTATCCTCTCTGGGCTGTATGGCTTGCTGCGCCCGCTGGATCTAATCCGGCCCTATCGGCTGGAAATGGGTGTACGGCTCTCGGGAGCTTGGGGCAGAAGCCTCTACGAATACTGGGGCGATCGCATCGCCCGCCAACTCAACGCAGACCTTGCGGGCCATGGCGAGAAACTGGTGATCAATCTGGCCTCGGATGAGTATGTCCGCGCGGTGGATCGCAAGGCGCTCAAAGCCCCCATGATCACTTTGACCTTCAAAGACGTGAAGGATGGCAAGGCCCGCGCCCTATTCCTCTATCTCAAGCGGGCGCGCGGCGAGATGGCCCGCTTTGCCCTCGAGAACGGCGTTGATCGCGCCGACGGATTGAAGGATTTCACGGGCGGCGGCTATCGCTTCAGTGTCAGCCACTCGCAGGAGGCTGAATGGGTGTTTACCCGGCCGCAGCCGGTTTCGTTGGCGGAGCAGAAGCGGCTATCGGCCTGAATTGCCGGCTTTAAGCATTTCCCGAGCGATGACCAAACGCTGGATCTCGCTCGAGCCCTCATAAATGCGGAAAATACGGACATCGCGGTAAAACCGCTCGATGCCGTGATCGGCAACATAACCCGCCCCACCAAAAATCTGCACCGCCCGATCCGCTACCCGCCCGACCATTTCGGATGCAAACAGCTTGCACGCTGCCGCCTCCCAGGTGGTGGACTGACCCGCATCGCGCCGCTTTGCGCCATCCAGCACCATGCTGCGCGCGGCATAAGCCTCGGTGCGGCTATCGGCCAACATGGCCTGGATGAGCTGGAAGCTGGCGATGGGCTGGCCAAATTGTCGGCGCTCTTGGGCATAAGCGAGGCATTCCTCGATAAGGCGCTCCGCCACGCCCACGCAGACCGAGGCGATATGCAGGCGGCCGCGATCCAGCACTTGCATCGCGACCTTAAAGCCCTCCCCCTCAGCCCCGAGACGATTTTGTACCGCAACGCGCGCGCCTTCGAAGATCACATCGCAGATATGCGCCCCCTGCTGGCCCATTTTCCGCTCGGGCCTGCCGATGCGCAGCCCTTCGGTGGCGCGCGGCACCAGAAAGGCCGAAACACCCCCTGCCCCCTTTTTCGCCGGATCGGTGCGCGCCATGACGGTGAACAAATCGGCCTTGTCGGCATTGGTGATGTAGCGCTTGGTGCCCGTTAGGACATAATGATCCCCGTCCAGCACCGCGCGGGTT